>NZ_AEXS01000142.1:0-43237 GCF_000204455.1 Paenibacillus sp. HGF5
CATGGCATCCGCAAGGAGACGGAACATAACCATATGTCATTGCGGTCTGATGATGCTCAGGATATGGATGGTAGTCGGAAACCATATTCCCTGTATAAGATTCCGTGATCGAGAACTGGGAATATTCCATGCTCATCGGCTGTTCAGAAACACCCGGATATCCTGAAACTGTACTTCCCCAGCCTTCATTGTAGGAAACAGGCATCGCTTCCTGCGGCATGTTGTGATACGGATGGACGGCATTGCCATAATCGGCGCCCGGCCATTTCATAGGCTCATGACACCCGCAGGGACCTTCATGAAGACCGAATGGAGGCATTGCAAATGCGGGTGCCTCTTTAAAAGGAAACTCCGGACACGGATGCGGCATCATCTGCATCGGCATCTGGGCAAAAGGCGGACATGGTTCGGCTATGGGATGAACAGGATGCGGTAACGGCATGGTTTTGACAGGATACGTATACTCCGGCTCCATAGGTTTATATGGAGATATGAATTCGGGTTTAAACTCTGGCTTGAACTCCGGTTTGAATTCTGGTTTAAACTCTGGCATGATTACGGGCATTTTAAATTCCGGCATCACTTCCGGTTTTTTCACCTCTGGCATAATCTCCGGTTTCTTGATTTCAGGCATGATGATCGGCTTCTTGATTTCAGGTAATATCTCCGGTTTGTATTCCGGTTCCATTTTCTTAGGCTCCTCGGGGAAAGGCGAAATCTCCGGAAGCTTCGGCAGAATCGGCGGCTCAGGCTCCTTAACCTCAGGAACGACCGGAGGCTGCTCGATCGGCGCTGTTATTTCTTCCTTAACTCCGGTGTAATCCTTGCTGCCGGGTTTCTTCTTGCCTGCGGCTGCACCGCTGCCACTGCTCATGGAAACCCCGTCATCAACACCGGATTCCGTAGAAACGCCTGATGAAGGGATGTTGACGACTTCTCCCACCAGCAGGGCATTCGGATTCTTAAGCTGCGGATTGGCATTGATGATTTCCTTCAGAGTGACTCCCCATGCCTTGGACAGTTTCCAGAGGGAGTCTCCCTGCTTTACCGTATGCTTATGGATAATGGGTTGGCTGCCGTCAGGGACCTGAACGGGCTCGGTCGGAACTTTGATCTTGGCACCGACATCGAGCTTATTCGGATCCACCAGCTGTGGATTGGCATCGATGATTTTCGCTAAAGGTACGTCGTATTTTTTGGACAGCTCATATAGGGTGTCGCCTTCCTTGACGATGTGTATCTTCACGCCGCTAAAACCTCCTACACTCTTCTAGGCGTCATGTAATTCGCCCGCTTTCGTTACTACATCCTATGCACGGAATAGGCGATTGACATCCCTCTGGGCAAAAAAAATCCTTTCATCGACATGAAAGGATGGTTTAAGTCGTTTATTTAGTTGTCCTGAAACGTTAGGATTCCCATACTTTATAGCCGTCTTGATCCACAATTTTGCGGAATTCCTCCAGCAATTGCAGCGTAACGGGACCAGCCTGGCCTTTTCCGATGATCCGTCCGTCAATTTCGCGGGCTGCAATAACCTCGGCAGCCGTGCCCGTAAAAAAGACTTCGTCCGCAATATATACGTCATGCATGCTGAACGGCTCTTCCTTCAGTTTAATGCTGAGTTTCTCGCATAAGTCGATAATGGCTTGACGCGTAATGCCTTCAAGTGCGCCAAGATAGCACGGAGGCGTAGTGACTACGCCGTTCTTGACGATGAAAATGTTGTCCCCGGAGCCTTCCGTCACATATCCCTGCGCGTTCATCATAATAGCCTCATCCGCTCCCGCAAAGTTGGATTGGATCTTCACGAGGATATTGTTCAAATAGTTCAAGGATTTGATTTTCGGGTTAAGCGCATCAGGTATGTTACGCCGCTGGGCAACGGAGACGGCCTTCAGGCCATTGAGATAAGCTTCTTCAGAATAAATCGCCAGCTGCTCCACAATGATCAACACGGTCGGTTTAGGGCAGCGGCGCGGATCCAGCCCCAAATTGCCGGCACCGCGGGATACCACGATACGGATATACCCATTCCGCATGTCATTGCGTCGAATGGTCTCGGCCATTGCCTCCAGCAGTTCTTCATATGCCAGGGGGATGACTAAATCGATGGACTTGGCGGAATCATACAGCCGGTCCAAGTGCTCTTTGCACTTAAAGATGTTGCCGTTATATATTCGAATGCCTTCGAATATGCCGTCTCCGTACAGAAACCCATGGTCAAAAACAGATACTTTAGCATTCTCTTTTGTGACATATTCTCCATCTAAATAGATCCATTGCTCCGACATTTACTTAACCTCCATTTTCTCACTCTCATAGGCGTAGCCTGGATAAGAGCCCAGCACTCGAACCAGACATCCCAGCGCTTCAATCTCTCCCATGGCGGCAACCAACAGAACGGAATCCGCTGCGGCCATGACATCGATATAAAAATAGTAATTACCGAGCTTCTTCTTCGTTGGACGGGATTCGATCCGTGACAGGTTCAGGCGACGCCACGCAAAAGCGGAAAGCACCTGATGCAGCGCTCCCGGCACGTCTTCTGGAAGCGTTACGAGAATGCTGGTCTTGATATGTTCCGGCGAACGGTTGACCAATATCGGCTCGCGTCCGATCAGCACAAACCGTGTGTAATTGTTATCATGGTCGGTAATGCGCTCAGCAAGCACGTTTAATTCGTGGGTGGCCGCGCCTAGCGAAGTGCCGATTGCCGCCCATCCCCGGCCGGGATTCTCCTTTACGATCTTAACCCCTTCGGAGGTGCTGCCTACTTGCTCCAACTCAGCCTGCGGTGCAGCCTTCGCAAGGAACTGACGACACTGGGCGGTCGCAACTTGGTGGGACCAGATCTTTTTGATCTGGCTGTAATCCATCGTTCCGTCACTTGAACGGAATTCGGCAGCATTACCGATCAGGTTCTGAATGGAGGGATAAACCCACTCCACCTGCATCGGCAGATCCACCTCATTGACCAGCCAATCCATATGAAGGCTCACGGAGCCTTCAATGGTGTTCTCGATCGGGATCACGCTGTAATCGCTTTTTCCTTCTACTGTTGACATAAATACATCAGAGATCAGTTTATGGTGGACAAATTCCACCGGCTCACCATTTAGGAGATAAAGTATCGCTTCATGAGATACCGATCCTGAGGGCAACAAGGCTATTTTTTTCATGCGGTAACTTCCCCTCTAATCATATCCAAAAAGGATCTATTATTAATATCATCCAAGAGCTGGACGCCTTCCGCAACTGGATTCAATGGGTAGCACGAAGACAGGATTCCTTCCGCCTTCATCGTCTCCGTGAGATACGTGCCCAATTCTTCTGCACGCGGTTCGTTCCGGTCCACCAGCGCAATCATCGTCGGACCCGCTCCACTCAGCGCGATGCCGAGTGCTCCGTGATCAGGCGCTTCGGCCAAAATCTTGGACATCCCCGGTACAAGCGACGCACGATATGGCTGATGAATCCGGTCTTTCATCGCGGCACGAATCAAGTCCAGTCTGCCTGCCGAAAGAGCAGCGGTCATTAAGGAGGACCGACTAATATTATATACAGCATCCGCTAAACTGACCTGGGCGGGCAGCGCTTCCCTTGCTTTGGATGTCGCCAGCTCGAAATCGGGAATCACCACGAGCGTTCCGAGGTCCGCCGGAGGTTCGATGCGCATATAATCCGCATGGGACCCATCCCATACGGCCGCAATGATTCCTCCAAATAAAGAAGCCCCCACATTATCAGGATGCTTCTCAAGATTCGTCGCCATATCAAAAAGCTTGGAATCCGGTAGGGGTGACCCGATTAGAGCGTTGGCTGCAGCCAGCGCGCCTACGATCGCCGATGCGCTGCTGCCAAGGCCGCGGGTTAGCGGAATATCGGAATACATGGAAATCTCGAGATCAGGAACTGCCTGTCCCGCTTCTTCAAAAACCATCTGAGCCACCTTATAGATCAGGTTGCTCTTATCGGTCGGCAGACCGCCCATCTCATCGCCATGAAGATGGAACACGGTCTTCTCCGACGCTTTCATCTCGATCCAGGAATACAGGGACAATGCCATGCCGAGCGTATCGAATCCGGGTCCCAAATTAGCCGTGCTGGCCGGAACCTTCACCCGGACGCCTTGGGACAAACTCATACCCGCGCAGCTCCTTCAAGCTTAGCAATGGCATCCATTACCGCCGATTCCGTATCCGATACGACGAGCGGTTCGGCGTTCACGGTAGAAATCGCGATATTCGGATCCTTCAGCCCATGTCCTGTCAGCACACAGACAACGGATTCCCCACCTTTAAAATATCCCTCTCGCTTCATTTTATAAACGCCTGCGATGGAGGCCGCCGATCCTGGCTCGGCAAAAATCCCCTCACGCGATGCGATTTTACGGTATGCTTCCAAGATTTCCTCGTCCGTGACGTAATTAATTTGTCCACCGGATTCCTCAGCGGCGGCAACCGCGGTTTTCCAGCTGGCCGGGTTCCCGATTCGGATGGCCGTCGCTACCGTTTCCGGATTCGGAATAGGCTCACCCTTGACGATAGCCATGGCGCCTTCCGCCTCGAATCCAAGCATCTTCGGCAGGGAAGTGGATTTGCCCGCTGCGTGGTATTCTTTAAATCCTTTCCAGTAAGCGGAGATGTTCCCCGCATTGCCGACCGGAATGGCCAGTACGTCCGGAGCTTTGCCCAACTGGTCAACGACTTCGAATGCAGCCGTCTTCTGGCCTTCGATTCGATAAGGATTCACGGAGTTTACCAGCGAAATCGGATGCTTGGCCGTGATCTCGCGAACGATTTCCAGCGCGCGGTCAAAGTTCCCTTCAATCGCGATCACCTTCGCTCCGTAAATCATCGCCTGCGCGAGCTTGCCCAGCGCAATATTGTTGTTCGGAATGATCACGATGCAGTTTAATCCGCCGCGGGCGGCATAAGCAGCAGCGGCTGCCGATGTATTGCCCGTCGAAGCGCACATGATGGTACGGCTTCCTTCTTCCATTGCTTTCGCAACGGCCATGACCATCCCGCGGTCTTTGAATGAACCTGTCGGGTTCAGCCCTTCGAATTTGAAATGCAAATCGATTCCGAGCTCTTCGGATAGATTCACGGCTTTGATGAGCGGGGTATTCCCTTCCTTAAGCGTTAGCAGCGGGGTACGCTCATTCACCGGCAAATATTCTCTGTAGGTTTGCAGCAATCCTTCATACGGCATCTCTCATGTTCTCCTTTTCTTATGAAAAAAATTATATATGCTGATTTAATGGATTCTAATCCTTATCCTTCAACGCGGTAAACACTTTTGATTCGGCGAATGACCTCCAGGCCTTCAAAGTGATTCAGCACTTCATCCATGCTGGCTTTGCTCGCATTGTGCGTAACGATGATTATCTCTGCGTCCGGGTTGTGCTCGTTCGGCTGCTGAACAACGGATTCCAAGCTAACGTTATATTGAGCGAACACCTGCGTAATTTGGGCCAGTACACCTGCTTTATCGTCGACATGAAGCAGGATGAAATTCTTGTACATGATCTGCTCATCGGTTTTGAGCTTCTTCGGTTTATAAGGAACGATGGCTTTCAGACCGTTAACGCCAAGCTTCAGATTCTTGATGACCGCCACCAGGTCTGCCACAACGGATGTCGCGGTTGGCATCTCGCCCGCGCCCGCTCCGTAGAACATCGTTTCGCCGACGGCCTCCCCGTATACATACACCGCGTTAAATACGCCGTTCACGGCGGCGATGGGATGACCTTTGCGAACCATCGTCGGCTGGACGCTGATGCTGAATTCATCGTCCTGACGCTCCGCGATACCGAGAAGCTTCATCTCGTAGCCCAGACGCTTGGCATAAGCGATATCTTCTTTCGTTACCTGCGAAATGCCCTTGACGGATACATCCTGGAGCTCAACGTTGGTGCGGAAGCCGAGAGTACCGAGTATTGCCATTTTGCGGGCCGCGTCCAAGCCTTCCACATCGGATGTCGGATCGGCTTCCGCGTACCCCAGCTCCTGAGCTTCTGCCAGGACATCCTCATAGGAGTCGCCTTCCTGGCTCATTTTGGTCAAGATGAAGTTGGTCGTACCGTTCACGATCCCCATGATTTTCATGATACGATCCGACGAGAAGCCTTCAATCAGCGTACGGATAATGGGAATGCCGCCGGCAACGCTTGCCTCGTAGAACACGTCGCACTGCTTCTCTTGCGCCTTGGCCAATATTTCGGCACCGTGCAGGGCCATCAGATCCTTATTGGCGGTTACGATGTGCTTGCCGCGCTCAAGCGCTTCGAGGATGTAGGTTTTGGTCTGCTCGATCCCGCCCATCACTTCAACGATGACATCAATCTCGGGATCGCGAATGACCGCCCAGGGATCTTCCGTTAATTTACTCTGATCCACATTGACGCTGCGGTACTTCTCCAAATGTTTGACGGCGATGCGCTCGATCGTAATCGGCGAACCGACCTGACTGCTCAAATCCTCCTGATGCCCCTCAACGATGCGGACAACCCCTGTTCCTACGGTTCCTAATCCCAAAAGCCCTACTTTGACCGGTTTCATTAATACACTACCTCCTGTATCCCATCACATAGATATCTATTTATTCGTCGTTCCTACCCTAACCTTGCCCTATCATCTGCACTCTTCTGACTCCGGCTATCCGCCTCAATCCATCTAGCAGATCATCCAGCTCCTCATTCAGCCGGGAAACTTCGACGGAAATAACGACATTCGCAATTCCTTGCAGCGGGATGCTCTGATGAATGGTTAGCACATTCCCGCCTTCACCCGCTACCAGCCCCAGCACCTCCGATAGCATGCCCGAGCGATGTTCCATATCGATGGAAATCGTTACGATTTCATCACGTTCCAATTGATTGATAGGGTGGATGCCGTCCTTGTACTTGTAAAAAGCACTGCGGCTAAGCCCTACCTGCTCGACGGCTTCATGAACCGTCCTCACGTCTCCCGACGCCAGCAGTTTTTTCACTTGCATCGTTTTAACTACAGCCTCGGGAAGGATGTCTTCCCGGACCAGATAGTAGCGTTCCTTCACAAACGTCCTCTCCTCAAAGACTACTGTATTCGTATAGTGGACATTATACTGGATATACCACGTAAGGGCAATACATAAGTGACCCATTTTTAGCGAACCCGATATTTCCGGGTCAACCCTATAGCCTATACTATATCGCAATTCGAAACGGAACTCATCGGTATTCACGTCAAATTTGCAAATGATGCGTTAAAAAACAGCCCCCGGTATTCCGGAGACTGCCGATAACTTCAAGCTAACTGGTGTATCTCATGGTCAAGCCGCAGTACTCGCACTCTTTTTCCTCATGCCGTGAAATCACGGTTCTTGCGCCGCAGCCGGAACATGCCACAGACTTGGATTCGGTCTTCGTTTGAGATTCAACGGGTTTTACCGGCTCTCTATGCAGCGAACGGATCACCAGCGCCCCATCCTCAATCTTCCCGGCAGGAAGCATGCGCTCCTTCAACATATAGTTCAAATCCCGGATCACATGGGCCGGACTTTGATTCGCAACGATCGCGATATGCTCGATGTAAATTAGCCGCCGCTGCAAGACAGCCTCCCTGTAAATTCCGAGCAGCTTCCGGAATTTCTTGTCTAAGATGTCGGCAGCGACCAGCAAAAACAACGCGGGGATTAATACACACAACGCCATCGCTAAATTATCGTTTAAGAACTGCTCGCTGGTTTCGCTCGTCATTAAATTGATCATCAGGATAACAATATAAGTGCCGAACAATACCCATCCAATCAATCTAAGGTTCCTTCCCTGATAACTGTGATGCTGCTGCGTGGGCAGAATACGAAACGCAGCGATAATCAAAGCTAATGGAAAAAACACATACGTCAGTCCAATAATAAAATAATCGAATGAGGTAAATTGCGATTTAAAAGGCTTTACCGGAACGCTCATACGAAGTTCTCCCCAGTCTCTTCTCTTTAAAATGGTATATCCGACTTGCTATGCCACAATCACGGTACCGCAATACTCGCATTCCTTCCCCTCCACCTGCGTTACGACCGTTCTTGCTCCGCAGCCGGGGCATTCCACGGATTTAGGCGCCGGATCGGATGCAGGTTCGGTTCGGGATATGGGGGCTGGGCCTGCAGTCGTATCGCCCAATGAATACTGAACGCGCTGCCCGCTGCGCGAAACGAATTCGCCACGGAATGATTCGGACTTTCTGTGCAAGGACGGGATGAGAACAACTCCGTTGTCGAGCTTTCCGTTAGGCAGCATACGCTCTTCAAGCATAAACGTGATATCCCGGATCACGTGTGCAGGCGTTTGTCTCGCCTCACGGGCAATATCTTCAACCTGGACGAGCCCTCGATGCAGGATGGCATTCGAATAGAAGTGCAGCAAGCTGCCGAATTTCTTGTCTTCCTTATTGGCGATCACCAGCATGATCATGGCTGGAACCAGAATGATTACGCCCCAAACGACGGTGGCCGAATAGAGGCTTTCGATATCTTTGTCATCAATCGTCGCAAGAATCATGAGCAATTCTATGATTCCATAGGTAATGGCAAGCACCCAGCCGAAGAGACGGTTGTTCCTTCCCTTACAACGGTTGTGGCGATGGGTGACAAGGACCCGAACGGCTGCCAGCACGATGGCCAGCGGAAAAAAAAGCACGGCCAACGCGATGATCCAATAATCCATTTTCGTGAACTTAAGTTTAAAACGCTTCAGATTAGAAGCTCCCATATGCTATCCCCTCTATCATCAGCATTAGGTTGATCCCGCCTTTGCCTTCAGAAGCACCGTATTGCGATCCTGCACCGTTCGGAGAATATCGCGGATGATAGGAACGGTTTGCTCTGCCAGTTCCTTGCGCTGTTCAGCTTGCGCTTCGCCGATCAGCGTTACTTGGTCCTCCAGCATCGCAATTTTTTGCTGAATCAACTGCTCCTCTTCATATAAGGAGGTATGCGATATGGGATCACTATAACGCAGCGTCTCTTCAAGCTCGGCGATCTGCCGTTCCAACGACGGCATGTTCTCTCCCGGCAGTTCGCTTACCTTGCTGCGAATCGACCCGATCCAGGCTACGGTCTCTCTCTTGACCGAGAGATGATCGTTTTCCTTCCGCTCCTGTGCGCCTGCATATTTCGCCGCCAGGAATACGAGCCCCAGAACAACGAAAAATCCAGATAGCGTAATCAGATGAATCATGAAATACGAGGATACAGGCAGCTTAAATAAGTATCCCAGCAAAATAACCTCCAGCACAACGGACACCGTATAGATACCAATAATGATGCCGGAAGCAATATAAAATGGAGTGCCTGACGAAGCTGCCCTCCCCCTGCCGATGACAGAGCCGATAAATAGGAGAACAGCCGCTTCGGCGCATCCAACGGCAATCCCCGATATCCAAGAATTCGGCTGAAACATCCCGCCTATCCATCCAAATAAGAGGATCGTGACAAACGGAAGCGCAATGGCTGCCAGCCATGCCCCGTTTCGATCCTTGGTTCTTGTATTCACCAGATTCCCCCGCTTTCGCTTCACATCAATTTATGACCGCACTCCATGCAAAACTTCTGGCCCGGTTTGATCTCATGATCGCACCCTGGACATGTAAGCGCGTGACTCGACCCGCAGTGCGGGCAAAACTTGGCTTCGGCATCCACCAATTCTCCACATGCCCGGCAAGGCATCGGCAGCGGCGCACCGCAATCCGGACATTCGGCTGCGCCAGCCGGGTGGTCATGTCCGCACTTCGGGCATGCATGGTAAGGATCGCCGCAGTGAAGGCAGAACTTTGCATTCGGAGCCAGGGGCTGCCCGCAATCGTTGCACAGGATGGCTTTCGCCGGGGCTTCCTCCGCCGGCGCCTGGAATGGCTGGCCGCATCCCGAACAGAATCGGGCTTCTTCCCCGTTCAGCATTCCGCATTTGGTGCATGCCTTCTGCTCGATTTGCATATCGTTCTTCTCTTGAGGTTTGGCATGGTCAAACATATGCCGGGCGGTCTCATACATCGGACCGGCCATTCCGAGTCCCATGCCCAGCCCCGTTCCCATGACCGCTGCCGGGCTTCCGGGATTCTTCGCCGCTCCCTCAAGCGTATTAAAGGTTCTTTCCTGATGGTAGGTATAACCGATGATATCCATCTCCGCTTTTTTTGCCAACGCTTCCTTGATTCGGACAGCTGCAGGATCATGTTCCGGTATGTTGATGGAATCCACATAAAAATTCAGCAGGGTAATCCCCATCTCTTCAAATGAAGGCGCAATCGCTTCCATGATGTGCTTGGATATTTCCGCTATGTAAGCATTGATTTCCACAACGCTGATTTTTTTCCGAACGATATAGGAGGATATGATTTCCGTAATGTTGGACATCAGCACGCCGCGGTAATATTTGACCAGCGTTCCCTGATCAAAGGTTGGCAGGGTACCGACCATGGTTCCCAGAAACTTTCGCGGATCGCTGATTTGAACGCCGAATTGGCCAAAGGCTCGGAGCGATACGATGATGTTGTATTTCGGATCCTGCAGCTGGATCGGCGAGCTGGTCCCCCATTTCACGTCCAGCGAACGAAGTTTGTTCACAAACCAGACTTCTGCGGTAAAGGGAGACTTCCCTCCGAATGGAAGATTGATGACATTGGATAAAATCGGGATGTTTGCCGTACTCAGCGTATGCCGCCCTGCCGGGAAAGAGTCCAGTGCCTGCCCCCCCTTATACAGGATCGCCTCCTGCGTCTCATGAACAATAAGCTGGGTCCAGGTGCCTAACTCCTGATTCGGATAACGCCAGGCAAACACATCCGGCGGGCCTTCGTATTTTACGACTTCAATAATAGCCATAGTTCTACTCTCCTTTTTGCGCCGTTCCTTCCATCCTGAGATCTATGGAAAAGGTACTATTGTACTACTATTGTATACGATTTACCCGATAAGTGGATGCAAAATTTGGAAAGCGTGATCCGGCATTTCGAGCCAGACTCACAGCCATTGGAATATACGGCTGCGCACGCTTCATTAACGATTTATGGGAAGCCCCCTTCGCTCACGAAAAAAAATACCGCCAAGCCTGCTGTAGACAGACCTTGCGGTATTTTTGTTATACATATATTCATCTGAACATCAATAGTAACTGCTGCCTTCTACAAATTCGAATTCGAAATCGCCGATCCGTACGATGGTGCCTTCCGTCGCGCCCCGTTTCCGCAGCTCTTCATCAATGCCCATATGACGCATCGTTCTGGCAAGCTTCAGGATCGCATCATGCGAATTCATCTGCATCCGTTTCAGCATTCGCTCAATCCGCTCACTGTGCACCACATACATTTCATTATCTCTGGTGACGGTGAAGGAATTGTCGTTCTGCGCTTTGAATTTATACACCTTGCGCTCGGAAACCTCGGATACCTCTTCAATCGCCGGCTCATCCGGAATGCTCTCCAGCACATCGATCGTGCGATAAAGAAGTTCCTGGATCCCCTGACGGGTCAGTGAGGAGATCGGCATCACCTCGATGTCAGGGCGAATCTCCTTCACCTTCTCTTTGAAGGCCGCTAAGTACTCCTCTGCTTCCGGCATATCCATTTTATTGGCGGCTACGATTTGCGGCCGTTCGATCAGAACCGGGTTATAGAGCCTAATCTCATCGTTGATTTTTTGCCAATCCTCGAACGGATCCCGTCCTTCCGTGCCTGCCATATCCACGACGTGGATAATGACGCGGGTTCGTTCCACGTGCCGGAGGAATTCGTGGCCAAGTCCTACGCCTTCATGGGCACCCTCAATCAGGCCAGGCAGGTCAGCCATGACGAAATTGCGCCCGTCCCCGACCTCAACCATGCCCAAATTCGGCGTGATGGTCGTGAAATGGTATGCCCCGATCTTCGGCTGAGCCGCGGATACAACAGACAACAGGGTGGATTTGCCTACGCTCGGGAATCCGACGAGACCTACATCAGCCATCACTTTAAGTTCCATGGTTACGTAGCGCTCTTCGCCTTCTTCTCCATTCTCGGCAAGCTCGGGCGCCGGATTGTTCGGCGTGGCAAAGCGGATGTTTCCGCGGCCCCCGCGGCCGCCTCTGGCAACAACAACCTGTTGACCGTGACGGGTCAAATCGCCAATCACTTCACCGGTATCGTCATCCGTTAAGATGGTACCCGGCGGAATACGGACAATCATGCTCTCCGCATTGGCCCCATGCTGGCTTTTATTGCGGCCCTTTTCCCCGCGCTTGGCCTTGAAATGCTTCTGGTAACGGAAATCCATCAACGTGCGCAGTCCTTCATCCACCCGGAAAATCACGTCGCCGCCCTTACCGCCGTCGCCGCCGGCAGGTCCGCCTTCAGGAACGTATTTCTCACGGCGAAACGCAATGAGCCCATCGCCGCCGTCGCCGCCTTTTACATATACTTTTGCCTTATCTACAAACATGAAATCACCTTCCTCAAGTCACAAACGGCAGATACAAGCGGTACGAGGTCTCCCCCGGCTCCGTCTGCTCCACCCGAATGCCTTCGCCTTTTACGGATTGTTCAATCTGAAGCTTCAAGCCCTCCGGGTCTCCAAAGGAACCTTCGCCTAGAGCCCATACGATCAGCTCTTGCTCCTGCTGCATAAATGTTAATGTTAACTGCCGGGTATCCCCCCATGACGCCGTTCCGCTCAATTGAAAGGCTCTCACCGTTTGAATGATCGCTTCGGTAAAAGACTCTGCCGTTTGTGGCGATACTTTGTCTTCCAGCTGTACCTGGTCCACCACTTCAACGCAGAGCTGCAGATTGCTGCTGTACGTTCGGTATGAATGTAAATAAAAACCAGTGAAGGAATGCCAAGCTTGGAGATCCTGCTCTCCGTCGCCATCCTGTCCTTTATTCTTTCCACAGAACCCACGGTTTTATCAAGCTTCCCCAGTTGAATGTAGCCGTACAAAATTTGAAGCTCATTCATCCAATCATGACGATGGTGATTCAACATCTGAATCGCCGTCTGCTCCATATTCCGAATGATGGCTTGCTGCCTGCGCTCGTCCGATTTACGGGCAAGCCATGCTCCGCAGGCAGACGCGGCGACAGCCCAAGCCGTCAACACTGCTCCTGCAGCCAAGGATGGCTTCCATACCATCCATGCCACCGGTATTACGGAGGTTAACCCCGCCACAGCTGCTATCCATTTCCAGGATTTCATCGCTTCTCCTCGTCTTTCAACAGCAATTGGTTACATTCACCAAATCCCAGTATATCATAGACTTTCAGGACGGTTCATCCCCTGGATGATCATTCTTTGCGCAATTTACAAAAAAAGAAGCCCCGGCAACGATGCCGAAAGGCTTCTTCTGTATGCAGCATAAGAAACGATTAAGCTTCAACTGCAGCCGCTACTGGAGCGACATCAACCGGGTAGACGCTCACTTTCTTGCGATCGCGACCCCAACGTTCAAATTTCACAACGCCGTCAACTTTCGCAAACAAAGTATCGTCTTTACCGATACCCACGTTCGTGCCTGGATGAATTTTCGTTCCGCGTTGACGAACCAAGATGCTGCCGCCAGTCACTGCTTGACCGTCTGCACGTTTCACGCCAAGACGTTTCGCTTCACTGTCACGACCGTTCTTTGTGGAACCTACACCTTTTTTCGATGCGAATAACTGAAGATCCAATTTCAACATGTTGTCTACCTCCTTCTTCAAGTAGTCAATTCTTGTATTCTTATATACTTGCCGTACGAATCGGCAATTCCCTGTAACATAACAACCATGGATTCGAGAAGCAGTTGAACTTGGCCGGAGACGGAATCATCTGCCGTAGGCGGAAGATTTGCGCTAAGAAAGCCGCCCTTCATCCGGGTCTCCATAACGGTTCCGGTTAACGCTTCAATGGAATTCACCGTTCCCACGGTAATGCTGGAAACTCCAGCACATACAATATCTTCACCTGGATCGGCATATCCCGCGTGCCCCGTTACCTTGAAGCTATGGATCCGTCCATCTCCCCCGCGCAGTACTTGTACAGTAATCAATTACCGCACCTTCTTACGCTTGGATTTTCTCGATGGTTACTTTAGTGTAAGGTTGACGATGACCTTGCTTCTTGTGGTAGTTCTTCTTCGGCTTGTATTTGTATACAACGACCTTACGGCCTTTACCGTGCTTCTCTACCTTTGCAGTTACAGTTGCACCGGAAACAACCGGAGTTCCTGCTACCAATCCGTCCTCTTTGGAAACGGCCAGTACACGGTCGAAAGTCACGCTCTCGCCGTCACCTGCAGTCAGCTTCTCGATGAACAATACGTCGCCCTCTTGAACTTTGTATTGTTTACCGCCTGTTTCGATAATAGCGTACATTTGCTTGCACCTCCCTATGTCTCAGACTCGCCTAGTATTAAGGTGTCCGTCCCAAAAGGAACGTTCTTGTGAACCCAACCGGAGCGGTTACAGCATGTGCAGCAATCCATCACTAGACACATACCCAATGATAATATCATATTCCCCGTTCACCGTCAACATCATTCTTCGATAACCACGCCCCGGCCTCCGCAGGTTCCGCAAGGCTTGGCAAAGGGGAGGGACGAGCTTTCACGGGCTTTTTTGCGGGTCATTTCCAACAGTCCCAGCTTGGTCCATCCGACCACAAAGCTCTTCGTGCGGTCTTTGCGCATAACGGCCTCCATGACAGAAACCACCTGCTGCCGGTGCTCTTCATGATCCATATCGATGAAATCCACGATAATAATGCCCCCGATATCCCAAAGGCGCAGAATCCTTGCGATCTGCTGCGCAGCCAAAAGATTCGTCTTCAGTACCGTTTCCTCGAAATTATCCCCGCCGATATATTTGGCTGTGTTCACGTCGATGATCGTCATGGCTTCGGTCTGGTCTACGACGATGGTCACGCCCTCGGGAAGCGTGATTTTCCTTGCGAAGCTGGCTCTCATCTGCTCGTCCAACCCGTACGCTTGAAAAATCGGGCCTCCTTCCGAGTAATATGTAACCTTGGGCTCCATTCCCGGAACGGTTTCCTTCAAATAACTCTTGGTTTCCTCGCCTTTCAGCTTGCTGTCGATCACAAGCTCGTCATGCAGCGGATCAAAGGCATCGCGGAGAAACCGCTGCAGCAGGCCTAAATCGCGATGCAGCAGCGCCGGAACGAGCGCAGATTCCGCCTTGTCGAGAATCCGGGCCCACTCTTTTCGCAGATACTCCAGATCACCCTTAATGAATTCCAGGGGCTCGTCCTCCGACACCGTTCGGATGATGATTCCCTCTTCATCTGTGCGAAGCTGCTCGCCGATGCTTTTCAGCCGTGCCCTTTCCGCATCGCGTCCGATTTTCTTGGAGACGGCAACATAATCCGCAGTCGGCATATACACCATGCATCTCCCCGGAAGCGAAAAATGCGTCGTCACCCTCGCTCCCTTGCCGCCTCTGGGTTCCTTCATGACCTGCACGATCAGTTCCTGCCCTGCCGTCAGCAGCTGCGAGATCGAAGGCTTCTGCTTGGGCTGCTTCTCTAAATGCGGATGGAGCACATCATCGATATATAAGAACGCGTTCTTTTTCAGCCCGATATCTACAAAAGCCGCCTGCATCCCCGGCAGCACGTTCACGACCCTGCCCTTATAAAAGCTTCCGACAACACTTTGCTCACGACTCCGCTCAACGGCGAATTCGGCTAACCTCCCATCTTCGATGAGGGCCATCTGAATGGTCTCATGTTCACAATGAACTATCATTTGCCTCATGGCTTCACCTCTCAAATGGAAGACGATATTCTATTGTTTTATCCTAACACAATCTCTGATGACATGAATGGATAAAGAATCTTGGCCCGCCCCCCGTCTTCCTCATGATGTCTACGATTTACGCATACCAGGGCGGACCAGTTGATGCAAAATAAGAAGAGATCACATGCTGCTCCGGAACAACGGCAAGCAGGCTGCCGCGTCCGCTCATGACATAAATCAAATGATACTTCTCTCGTTTAAATAGACGCATGATATCATCCAAAGGTTTCGAAGAATCTGCAACGATTGGCTGGGCAGGACCGAGCCCGTCCAAATTCCGTTCATAAACCTCGCTCCGATTGACCAAAAATCTTAAAAACCGGTAATGGACGTTCCGATAGTCTTCGAAATTGGAATACGCCAGGAAAAGGCCGATCATCAGCACATTTAAACGAATGCCGCCCCCGGAGAATAACGGCTGCAATCCGTAACCGATCATAATCAAGCTGCACAAAATCCCGGCCCGGGAAGCCCACAGCAAGGTGGCATGATAAGGAGCGAGCAGGCTGATGACGGCCTGCAGCACTTTGCCGCCGTCCAGCGGCAGAATCGGAAGAAGGTTAAACAACGCGATGACGAGATTCCCCTGAATGATATAAGACAGCAGCTGCTCGTCACCCCACCCCGCCCATTGGCAGGCCAGGGTAATGCCGATCATGATGACATTTTGCAGCGGACCCGCAAGCGCAATGATGATCTCCTTCATCGCGGTCATCCTGCCGTCGTCTTCAATGACAGCAACGCCGCCGAACGGCAGCATCTGAATGGCTCGTACCTTGAACCCCATCGCTGCCGCGGCGGCGGCATGTCCCAATTCATGAATAAACACGATAATAAACAGGGTCAGCAACTCCAGGAAGCGACCGGTGAACACGGATGCCAGCATGACAATGACAAAGAGCGGATGCAGCGACAAGACCGTTCCCTTAAACTTAATCAAACGGAATCACTTCCGCCGGATCGACGTCACGATCCCCCTCTTTCAGTTCGAAATAAAGGGAGGGCGGGCTGCCTGTGCCTGAAGATGCCAAAGTCCCGATAATATCTCCGCCTTGAACCCAGTCATTCGCCTTAAGCCCGGTTTCCGCCAGCCTGCTGTATGCCGCCGTTCGCTCTCCCGTATGCTGTATGCGGATCGTAATCCCGTTCTCAGGATGTTCTTTAACCTCAAGGACGCGCCCGGTCTCTATACTTTTAACCGCCCGGTCCGCTAAAGAACCCCCTCCGGCTTCCAGAACGATGCCTTTCAGATCCACGGCAAAGGATTGAACCACCCTTCCGGAAAGCGGAGGAACCAAAGAGGTCCCGGCATTCACCTTCGTCGAATGCTCGTCGGTTTGTCCAAAAATCGGAATAAAGGACGGCGCGCTGCCAAAATGCTCCTCGTACCATACCTGGGCCGCCTGGAAATCCATCTCATGGCTCAGCCCCTCAATGATAAATGCCTGCGCGCGAAGGGCCCACGGCTGCTGAAACGAAAATACGCCCCATGCCAATCCAAACACCAGCGCACTGACGGTGATGCGGCGAATCAGGCCTGACAGAAACGAAGCCTTTCTTGGCGGTTCTCCCGGAGCACCGGGATCCAGCGTATCATACCAACCGCGATGCCCTTGCTTCCAAAGCCGCTCGGGATCCGGTTCATGCTCTGCGTAACGTGGGGACGGGTTCGTTATGTTGTCCTTGATGAAGCCTGTCTTTGGATTATGGGGATTAGCGGGTGTTCTATCGGGAAGCGCCGTCCAAGACGGCTTATCGTCCTGCGCCGTGAACTGCTCCCCTTCCAGCAGTTCGCGAATGCGGGCTTCTCTTCGGTTCTTGACGGAAGTTTTGATGTCCATTGTTCTCTCCCCCTTGGGGCTTGTTTTCTTACTCTATCCTATGAGGAGATGAGAGAGATTTAGAACAAGCCCTGATGAAGAGGCGAGAGGTCTACGAAAGCCGCTTAGACCGCAGAAGGAGAAAAACAAAAAACCGATGCCTCCCGGCACCGGTTCTTGGTCAAAACCCTTAACCCATTCCAAAAAACTTTTTGAATTTGGTGAACATTCCTTTTTTCTGATGGATTTGCATCAGCGGAACGGTATCGCCAAGGATACGCCGGGCGATGTTTCTATAGGCGATGGCTGCCTGGGAATCCGGGTTCATCACCGTAGGTTCCCCGATATTCGCCGCTTTAATGACCATTTCATCATCAGGCACGATACCGATCAGATCGATATTCAGCACCTGCAGCACATCTTCGATTTCGAGCATGTCCCCGGATTTCACCATATTCGGGCGAATCCGGTTCACCACGAGCTTCGGAGACTCGACATGCGAGCTCTCCAGCAGGCCGATAATCCGATCCGCGTCCCTTACGGCCGCATTCTCGGGCGTCGTGACAACAATCGCTTTGTCCGCGCCGGCGATTGCATTCTTGAATCCCTGCTCGATTCCGGCCGGACAATCGATAATGACGTATTCGAATTCCTTTTTCAATTCAAGTACGATATCTTTGACCTGCTCCGGAGAAACGGCATTCTTGTCCTTGGTCTGGGCTGCAGGAAGCATATACAGCTCATCGAAGCGCTTGTCCTTGATCAGCGCCTGGTTAAGTCGGCATCGCCCTTCCGCAACGTCGCACAAATCGTATATAATCCGGTTTTCCAGGCCCATCACGACATCCAAATTGCGAAGACCGATGTCCGTATCAACCAGACACACTTTTTTTCCGAGCAGTGCCAAAGCTGTGCCGATGTTCGCCGATGTCGTCGTTTTACCGACTCCGCCTTTACCTGAAGTTACGACGATTGCCTCTCCCATGTTCTACACCCCTTTAAACACATTAAAATCCCGACCCAAACGTGAGATGTTGCTGATCTTGTCGATCTCCATGCTTCCGTCCTTCAAATACGCAAACTCCATGACCGTTTCCCGCGTTTCCCATTCGTCCGGCGGTCTGCTGATCATCTGGGAGATACGAAGCTGGGTAGGGGCAAAATACGAAGCCGCAATAATCGCATCCTCGTTGCCCTCTACACCGGCGTGCGCGGTTCCGCGCAGAGCGCCCAATATGTAAATGTCGCCGGTGCACGTAATCGTCCCGCCTGGATTCACATCGCCGAGGAACAAGAGATCGCCGTCATGATGCAGCACCTGTCCGGAACGCACCATCCCCGTCTTAAGCGCAAGCTTCTCCTCCGGAACGAGCTCGGACGCAAGCGGCGGCGATTCCACATTGCGTATCAGCAGGTTGCCCTTTTGCTTCAATATGTCAAGAATCGTCTGCTTCTCTTCTTCGGAAATTTGCCGGGAACCCAGCTTCACATCCACATGAATGATGGGTCCGGTCAGAATATTCTGATGACTATGCTCCAGCTTATAGCGGAGCTCGCCAAGCAATTCCTCCAGCTCGCATTGATCGTCAAGCAGGAATACCAGGCCATCTTTGATGCCCTTAATCGTCACATGATTGGATTTTACAGCCATAAGCCTGTCCCTCCCATCCCTATACATTTCGCGCTCAAACCTACAAGTTCCTGCTAGTCTAGTAAAATGTCATATTGGAGAGGGTTCAGGTTGCCTTCCTTCTCTGATTCTTCGTTACCAGCTCAATCTGCTTGCGTAAGGGAACGTAAATTGCCAGAGCAAAGGCAAAATGAACAAGGAGATTGGGAAGCATATGATGAAGCAGTGACCAATTATAAGAAGTCGGATTGAGTCGAAATACCTTATATATGCCAAAAAGCGTACTGTCAAACAACAAGCTTCCCAGAATGACAATGGTCATCATCATGGGCAGCGGCGCCCGCGGGGACTTGAAAACAAGCCCCGCCAAATATGCGGATACGCCCATAGCAAACGAATAAGTGCCAATCATCTCACCGTAATACACGATATCGTGAAGCATGCCAAACAGGAGTCCGAGCACGAGCCCGGTATGGCGATGATAATAAATCGATACAAAGAATAGACAAACCAATACGAAGTTCGGATATATCTGAAGCTGCAGCGAGCTTGGCGTTAACCAGAAAACCACCGTGCCCTGCAGAATGAATAACACGAACAGCAGCAGGATCAGAATCTGTTTACGTGCCATCCTATTCCGGCTCCTCAGGCGTAAAGACGATGATCAGATACTTCCAGTCGTCAAACTTGGCCGCCGGTTCGATCGTAGCCGTTCTGCTTTGACCGTATTGGCTGGTCTGAACGCTGAGGACCTTACCGATGATCATACCTTGTGGAATAACGCCTCCGGCACCGGATGAAATGATTTTATCGCCTTTCTTGATTGGATCATCTTCCGAAATCCGCGTCATGAGCAGCGTGTTGGTCTTCTCATCATAGCTCTCTACCACGCCGAACGTCTTATCCTCTTTGCCAATGGCCGTTACCGAAATCGGCTGCGGATTCGGATCCTGGGCGTCCATCGTGGTCAACAGCTTCACCGTGGAGGTGAAATTACTCACGCTGCTAATGATGCCGACCATGCCGTCTACTGTCGTGACCGACATGTTGGGGCGAACCCCATCGCGCTCACCCAGATCGACAACAAGTGTCCGATTATTCGGATCCGAGTTGACGCTAAGCACCTGCGCCGTACGGTAGTTGTATTTGTAACGTTCCTTCTGGTTCTTCGTAAATCCAAGAATATCTTGAAGTTCTTCGTAATTGGCTTTCATCGTATTGTAGGAAGCACTCTCTCGAGAATATTGGGCTACCGCTCTTCGCAGCTCCTCATTCTCTTCATAGATTCCCTTCATGTTCCGTACATCTTCAAAGAAACCCGCTATATAGGCAGCGGGCTTATAAAACACACTTTGCACAAAACCGACCGTATCTTTGACGAATTTTTCAGGCCAAGATAAAGAAGCTCTCGGGCCGAGCGTAAACCCCATAATAGCGATAAACGCTACCAGCCCGATGAGCATAATGAACAAACGCTTATTGCCTAGCAGCTTAAACAGTTGCAACACCCTCTAACTTACTGTTTTCTCTCCCAACATTAGGGGTTTACACTTTTATTTTGGTTTCTACCGTTTGGAACGGACGGCAGAGCTGCTCCGGGATTTAAACAAGTGAATGTTCTCGAGCGCTTTACCTGTGCCAATGGCCACGCAATCCAGCGGATTCTCCGCAACGATGACCGGCATGCCGGTCTCTTCGGCAAGCAGCTTGTCCAGGTTGCGAAGCAATGCGCCGCCTCCCGTAAGCACGATGCCCCGGTCCATAATATCCGCAGCAAGCTCCGGAGGACATTTCTCAAGGGTAACCTTAACGGCTTCAACGATGGCATTAATGGTATCTGCCAACGCTTCGCTGATCTCATCCGATGTAATCGTGATTGTCTTCGGCAGACCCGTCACCAAGTCGCGGCCGCGGATTTCCATCGTTTCCACGGTCTCCAGCGGCATCGCGGAGCCTACTTCCATCTTGAGCAGCTCGGATGTGCGCTCACCGATCATCAAGTTGTATTGGCGTTTGATATAAGAAATAATGGACTCGTCCATTTCATCGCCCGCAACGCGTACGGAACGGCTGGTTACAATCCCTCCAAGGGAAATGACCGCAACCTCGGTCGTACCTCCGCCGATATCAACGACCATGCTGCCTGTAGGCTCCCACACGGGCAAGTCTGCACCGATTGCCGCTGCAAAAGGCTCCTCGATCGTGTAGGCTTCGCGTGCACCCGCTTGCTTGGTCGCATCTTCAACCGCACGCTGCTCGACGGCCGTAATGCCGGAAGGCACGCATACCATCACGTTCGGGTGGCGCGGGAAGATGGAACGCTGCTTCTGCGCTTGACGAATAAAGTATTTAATCATTGTAGCCGTTGTATCAAAATCGGCGATGACGCCGTCTTTCATCGGACGAATGGCACGAATGTTGCCTGGCGTCCGTCCAATCATTTTCTTAGCCGATTCCCCGACGGCTTCAATGCTCTTTGTATCTGTACGCAGAGCGACCACGGAAGGCTCTCTTACGACAATTCCTTTTCCACGAACATAAACCAGCGTATTTGCCGTCCCCAAATCGATTCCCAAATCTTTCGTAAAACCACCTAACATGATGTATCTCCCTTTCTTCGTCAATCTGAACTATTATATTACATCAAGCCCCGTTCCTTCAAACTTACAAACGATCCGTCCCCGATGATCAGATGGTCCAGCACGTCGATCCCGACAATCTGTCCTGCCTCCACTAAGCGTGCAGTCAGCGAAATGTCCTCCGGGCTGGGCGTCGGATCTCCGCTAGGATGGTTATGCGCGCACACCAGGGATGCACTGCTGCATTTGATGGCCGCTCTGAACACCTCGCGGGGATGAACGATGGAGGCGTTAAGGCTCCCCATCGATAGCGTTTCCTGGGCAATGACATGATTTTTCGTATTTAAAAAAACACAGACAAAATGCTCTTTCTGTAAATACCGCATCTGTTCACTGAGCAGTTCTGCCGCGTCATGCGGACTGCGGATAATAACCGGCTCTACATGTCTCGATGCGGCCAAGCGCCGTCCAAGCTCAATGCCAGCCTTCAGCTGAACAGCCTTGGCGGTTCCAATTCCTTTGATTTGCGTAATTTCCTCGATGCTAAGATCAACGAGCTGCCGGATGCCGCCTGCTTCCCCCAGCAGCCGCTGGGCTATATGTACGGCAGATTCCTGGCGGGTACCGGTCCGAAGCAGTATCGCCAGCAATTCTGCATGGCTTAAAGCGCTCGCCCCATATTGCATCATGCGCTCTCTTGGTCGTTCATCATGGGGGATGTCGCGCAGCAATAGCGTTGGCGACTCCATATATTCCCCTCTTTTCTAAGATTTAAATCAGCAGGTCACCGAAGCTTCCAAGATCCCGTTGGCTTCGGATGCCGTGTTCTATATCTATGAATCGGTGAGTACATCCATCCCCATTTCAGACAGCATGTCCGAGAGCAGAGAAAGCGGCAGGCCGACAACGTTAAAGTAGTCGCCTTCGATTCCTTCCACGATGGTTGCACCCAGGCCTTGAATCGCATACGAGCCTGCTTTGTCGGCAGGTTCCCCGCTCTTTACGTAAGCCGCGATCGCATCATCACTTAACGATTTCATCTTTACGGTCGTCACGCGGTGAGATACCTTGGCGCGACCGGAACTCCGGTCGATGCAAGCCACTCCCGTGTAAACGAAGTGTGCCCGTCCTTGAAGCATGGACAACATCCTTGCAGCGTCAGCGTGATCCCCCGGTTTCCCGAGGACATGGTCATCTACGACCACAATCGTGTCGCTTCCCACAATGATACCATCTCCCGGATCATCCGTCAGCTTTCGAAGAACCGCTTCCGCTTTGCGCAGCGCCAGTGACTCCACAATTCGCTCTGGCGACCACCCTTGCGGCGTGTCCTCGTCAGCTTCACTAGGCATAATCTCGAATGGGATACGAAGGGAGGCAATCAATTCCTGACGCCGAGGAGAGGTGGAAGCCAATATGATGCGGCGGTTTCTCTTCTCATTCAAGGGGGATAATCTCCTTTGTCATGTCTTAGAGCCTGCGGTATAACCAGACGGCAGCAATTATGCCGAGCAGACTGAGCAGGCAAAAGTTAAGTTCAAGGTTAATGTCATAACGAATAATGTCAAAATCAGCTGAAGGCGACCACTTGATCGGTGTAGTAGACGTCAGAAACGACAGAGCCTTGACAGGTTGAAGCGCCTTGGCAAGCCATGTTCCCGTCAGCCACCCCAGCAGCAAAAACAAGATGAGCATTCCTTTATTTTTCTTCATGCATCCTCTTCCCTCGCCATTTTTTGACACCCTAATTATTATACGGTGAATCGATAAGCAATACAAACAGAAATCCGGCATGGGGAACTATTTCCAGTTCCAAGCCGGATTTGACGTAAATTTGAATTTATAGGCCATCCAGGAGTTTCTTTTGGCCCATGACATAGTTCATCATGCCTGTTTGGATCTCCCACAAATGCCCCTTGGATTGATTTTTGTTGTATTCGGAGAGCGCCGTGATCGAACTGTTCATCGACTGCTCCATGGCCGGCAGCGCGGCCCCGGTCTCCGGACCCAAGCCTGCGGCCAGCTGCTTGACCGATTGGATCCACTGCTGATGCAGATTCGTGATGGTATTCATATGCTCCGTCGTCGCCGCGCCGGGCTCCTGCATGCCCAGCAAGGATGCCGATAGCTGGCTAAGCTCCGATACCAGCTGCCCGCTTATCGTAAAATAGTCCGTCAGCGTCTGCTCCTCGCCAGCAAATGCCGCTGACTCGATGCTCGGCAGCGCGATCTCTCTAACGTATAATTCAACGCCTTCGGCCTTAAGCTGATTGCTGAGCAGCTTCGCCTGCTCGCGGTCAGGCGAGATGCCCGCATACACGCGGTTCTCCTCGTCCAGATCGCCGCCGGCGGCAATACCGGATTGCTGCAGTTCCCCGATCGCCTGCACTGCCCGCTCGGGCGTGCTGAACACGCCGTATTGAAGCAGATAAAAGTTCTGCCCCGGAATATGAACAGCCGATTCGGTCATATCAGGCGTCGGTGATGCCTCGGCTCCCCCGGATGGATCGGTCGGCGCTAAGTTCCCTGCATCACTGCTCTCGAGCTGTCCCGTTGCCGGGTTCTCGCCTGCGTCGCCGCCGTTAAACATGGACAGCACCATGTACCCGAACAGCAGGCCCGTGATGACGGCAGCGGTCACGGACACCGCCATCTTCCAGAAGGAGGTGGGTTTGCGTGAGCGATAATAACCGTAATCGCCGGCGGATGTCTCATATAGATCCGACTCGGGCCCGAGATTCCAATGGGGGTCGTTCGCTTCGGGGGTCATTCTCCCGGAAAACGCATCATCATGGAGGTCGTAGAGCTCCTCATGCACGTCGTGGTATGTATCCGGATGTTCAGGGGCATCGCCGTACGGCCGACCGTTATCATGGTCCAGGCGTCTTCTTTCCTCAGCTAACCGTCCCCTGGACCGATGATTGCGCGATGTTCTCCAGTCACGATCGTCCACGTCCCGGATATCCCGCTCTGCCCGGAGCGGCGGAACGACGCGCAGATGATCCTGCTGAATGCTCCTCTGAGGTTCGTACGAAGCATCCGTATCGGTAAACCGATTGGCTGCCGCTGTGTCATATTCGTCGAAGACGGAATGATGGTCATAAACCCGGGGGTTGTGGCCCGCTGGAACGTTTTGGTTCGCATCGTGTTCCTCGCGCGCATGGTCCTTGTTCCCACCCTTCGGCGGTTCGTGATCGATACGTATCGTCATCCGTGCTTTATTCATTTCCACACACCTCACTTGTCCTTCTACACCTAGCTATATGATCAAGCTTGGCAACTTATGAGTATGCGAAAAACAAAAGGGCTGACCAAGAAATGATCTTGATCAGCCCTTCTTATCGTTATCGATGCTGGCTTTGTCCCCTCCACAGAGGCATAGCCAATGCAATCCCCTGCTGCAGCGAAGCAGCAAAGAGCGCAGGCAGGCAATCCTTATTTCTTGCCCTTAACGAACTCGGCTAAAGCCGCGCCGACCTTCCAGATGTCGCCCGCTCCCATCGTGAGAACCAGGTCGCCTTCTTTTACGCGACCCTTGAGATCGTTCAGGACATCTTCCTTGGTAGGCAAATAGCGGGCACCGGCATTGCTGTTCTGGACGATCAGCTCCACCAGCTTACCCGAGCTGATGCCCTCGATCTGCTTCTCGCCGGCAGGGGAGTAAATATCGGTGATGATCACCTCATCCGCTTCCCCGAACGCGCGGCTAAACGCATCCAGCAGGAAGAAGGTTCTCGAATACCGCTGCGGCTGGAACACGGCAATAATCCGTTTGCCCGTAGCTTTTGCGGCACTGATCGTCGCCTCGATCTCGGTCGGATGATGCGCATAGTCGTCAATGACCAGAATGCCTTCAGCTTCGCCAAGCACCTGGAAGCGGCGCTTAGCCCCGTTGAACTTGACGATGGCCTCTACAATCGCCTCGAACGAGATGCCGCTCTTCAAGCAGCATATGACCGTGGCCATGGCGTTGTAGACATTATGTTTACCCGGTACGGACAGCTCGACGGTGCCCAGCTCCATGCCGTTATGAAGCATCGTGAAGCTGACGTGACGGTCGCCCAGCACCAGATTGGTTGCCGTATACTCCGCATCCGCATGAATGCCGTATGTGGTCACATTGCATTTCAGGTCTGGCAAAATCGCCTGAATGTTGTTATCGTCGGCGCACACCACGGCCGTACCGTCAGCCTTGATCTGGCTGAGGAATTGCACGTAGGCTGCCTTGAGACGATTGAAATCCCCTTCGTAATTCTCCAGGTGATCGGCTTCGATATTCAGAACGACGCCGAGCCATGGATGATATTGCAGGAATGAACCATCGCTCTCGTCGGCTTCGGCTACCACATGCTCGCCTTCACCCGCTTTGGCATTCGTGCCCACGTTCATAATTTCCCCGCCGATGATAAATGTCGGATCGACTCCGCATTCTTCCATCACGAGCGCAATCATGGATGAAGTGGTTGTCTTGCCATGCGCTCCCGCTACGGCCACGCCTTTGCGTTCGTTCAAAAGACGCGCCAGCATCTGCGCACGGTGAAGGACAGGAATGTTCAGCTTCTCTGCCTCGACCCGCTCCACGTTGTCTTTGGACAATGCCGTGGAGTACACCACAAGGTCCGCGCCTTGGACTTGCTCGGCGGTATGTCCAATGTATATTTTGGCGCCCTTGGCCGCCAGCTTTTCTGTCAATTCTTGCGATGCCACGTCAGAACCCGTGACTTTATAACCCATCTCCAGCATTACTCGCGCTATGGCGCTCATCCCGTAGCCGCCAATTCCTATAAAATGAACATGTTCTGATGTATTCAACAGATATCACCAACCTTTTTCAGAATCGGAAAGGCCCAGGAGGTTGGAACGCACGTCGGCAATGAGGTACAACGTGCCCGACACCACCCCAAGATCCTCCGCTTCCGTCCGTGACTTCAACTCTTCAAGTGCGTTTTTCCAATTTGGTTCTATGATGATTTGCAGTGTATGTTTGGCGTATTTCTCCCTTACCTGCTCTACGATGTCACCAAGCGCCTTGGCGTCCAGTTTCTTCCGGAAATCCGGTTCAGTCAGGATAAGCGTATCCACTATTGGCAGTATATGCTGCAAATACGATTCATGATGCTTATTTGCCAGCATTCCCATCATTAAGTTCAGTTTCCGATACTTATAGATCTGCGGCAAGCTTTTGGCCAAGGATTCAGCCCCTTCGGGGTTGTGCGCGCCATCGAGAACAATCCGCGGGGAGGACTGCACTTGCTCCAGTCTTCCCGCCCAGAACGTATCCTTAAACCCGGCACGCAATTCTTCTTCATCCACGATAAAGGCCATGTACTGGCGAAGCACCTCCAGCGTCATCATGGCAACCGCGGCATTGGCGCATTGATGCTCGCCCTGCATCGAAATATCCAGATCCATATCCCGGAACGGTCCCTTAAAACGGAAAGTCTGGCTTTCTTCGTCCCCGCGCAGCCGTTCATAAGAGAATTGTTCGTCTACAAGGTACAGACTAGTACGGTTTTTGGCGGCCGTTTCTTTCAGAATGTCGACAGCCTCAGGCTGAGTGACCGTGCTCACTACCGGCACTCCGGGCTTGATGATGCCGGCCTTCTCCATGGCGATCTCCTGAATGGTATCGCCCAGAACGTCGGTATGGTCCATGCCGATGTTCGTGATCACCGAAATGATGGGATGAACGATATTGGTAACGTCAAGACGACCGCCAAGTCCGGTCTCCCATACCACCACGTCCGGATAAGACACCTCGCCGTAATACAGGATCGCAAGAGCCGTGGACACCTCAAACATCGTGGGCGATCCAAGCCCGGAGCCCGCAACTTCGGCAACAAGCGGCTCTAAGCGATTCGCGAGTTCCAGCAGCGTCTCTTCCGGTATGTCTTCGCCGTTATACTGAAACCGATTGGTAAACTTCGTAATATAGGGGGACGTGTAGGTTCCTACCGTGAATCCCCCTTGAAGCAGAACCTTTGTTAAAAAAGCGCATGTGGAGCCTTTTCCGTTCGTTCCGGCCACGTGAATGAATTTTAATCGACGCTCCGGATGGCCGAGCAGCTCCATCAATCGCTGAATTCTATCCATGCCAGGGCGGATCCCAAACGGAATCAGCCCATTGATCCAAGCTACCGCTTCCTCATAGGTATGGAACGGAGCTGCCGCTGCAGCTGCCGATTGATCAACCATCGTTCTCACCTTCTGGTCCAGATTCATCTTGCCCATTAGCCTCTCAATTCTTCGATGCGCGCAATCACTTTGCTGCGTTTGTCCGAGTAATCCGCGAGTTTCGCCCGTTCTTCCTCAATCACCTTCTCGGGTGCTTTCGATACGAAACCAGGATTGTTCAGCTTCTTCTCCACACGCTCGACTTCGCTGTTCAAGTGCTGGATTTCCTTCTCCAGACGCGTGATCTCCTGAGCGATATCGATCAGCCCGGCAAGCGGCAGATACATTTCAACGCCTGTTACCACGGCGGTCATCGCTTTATCCGGCGCCTCAAGCGCAAGGGAGGACTCATACTCCGACGTGTTGCAGAAGCGGCGAATATAATCGGAATTGCGGTCGATAATGCCGGCAATTTGCCCGCTTACCGGTTTCAATTGCAGTTCTACTTTTTTGCTCATCGGCACGTTCACTTCCGCCCGGATGTTACGTACGGCACGGATCACATCCATCAGCAGGTTCATTTCGGTAACAGCTTCCGTATTCTCAAACGCCTCATCATAGGTCGGCCAAGAAGCCAGCATGACGGTCTCGCCTTCATGCGGCAAATGCTGCCAGATCTCTTCGGAGATGAACGGCATGAACGGGTGGATCAAGCGCATCGTGCGGTCCAGCACATAGGCAAGCACCGACTGCGTCTTTTTCTTGGCTGTTTGATCCTCGCCATACAGGGACAGTTTGGCAAATTCGATATACCAGTCACACAGATCATCCCAGATGAAATTGTAGAGCAGTCGACCGGTTTCGCCAAATTCGTAGGCATCAATTAGACGCGTAATGTCGCGGGAAGTTTCGTTCAAACGGTGCAAAATCCACCGGTCCGCGGTTCCCAGCTCTCCGGAAATGTCGATATCCGCCACCGTGAAGCCCTCCAGGTTCATGAGCGCAAACCGCGACGCATTCCAGATTTTATTAGCGAAGTTACGCGCTTGCTCCACGCGTTCCCAGCGGAATCGAAGATCCTGACCCGGCGTGCTGCCGGTCGATATCATATAACGCATAGCGTCTGCGCCATACTGTTCAATCACCTCGAGCGGGTCGATGCCGTTGCCCAGCGACTTGGACATCTTGCGGCCTTCGCTATCCCGAACCAGGCCATGGATCAGCGTGTCCTTGAACGGCATTTGCCCCGTAAATTCAAGTCCTTGGAAAATCATGCGCGACACCCAGAACGGGATGATGTCGTAACCCGTTACGAGAACGCTGGTCGGATAATAACGTTTGAAATCCTCACTGTCAAGGTCCGGCCAGCCCATGGTCGAGAACGGCCAGAGCGCGGAGCTGAACCAGGTATCCAGCACATCCTCGTCCTGTCTCAGATCATCCTTGCCCAGCTTCGCGCGGGCTTCCTCTTCATTCATGGCAACAACCACTTCGCCCGTGGATTCGGAATACCACGCCGGGATCCGGTGACCCCACCACAATTGACGGGAAATGCACCAATCGCGCACATTCTCCATCCAGTGCAGATAGGTTCGCTCGAACCGGTCAGGCACGAAGTTCACGCCCTTGCCGGATTTCTGCGCATCTACGGCTGCTTCCGCAAGCGGCTGCATCTTAACGAACCACTGCGTTGACAGATAAGGCTCGACTACCGCGCCGGATCTTTCGCTATGGCCGACCTGATGGACGTGATCTTCGATGCGAAGCAATACGCCCGATTCCTTCATGTCGCTGACGATTTGCTTGCGGCATTCTGCGCGGTCAAGACCCTGGTACTTGCCGGCAAACTCATTCATCGTTCCGGATTCGTCCATTACGGTAATTTGCGGCAGGTCATGTCTCAGACCCATCTCGAAGTCGTTCGGATCATGCGCCGGCGTAATTTTAACCGCACCGCTGCCGAAGTCCTTCTCCACGTACTCATCGGCAATAACCGGAATCTCGCGGCCCACGATAGGCAGCACCAATGTCTTGCCGATCATGTCTTTATAGCGCTCGTCTTCCGGATGAACGGCGACCGCCGTATCGCCGAGCATGGTCTCCGGACGGGTGGTTGCCACGGTAATGGAGCCGCTGCCGTCCTTCAGCGGATATTGCAGGTGATACAAATGGCCGTTGACCTCTTTGTACTCCACTTCAATATCGGACAAAGCCGTGCGGGCAGCCGGGTCCCAGTTGATGATGCGTTTGCCGCGGTAGATGAGCCCTTTATCGTAAAGCTTAACGAATACTTCCCGTACGGCTTCGGACAATCCCTCGTCAAGCGTGAAACGTTCTCTGGAGTAATCGAGGGACAGGCCGATCTTGGACCACTGATCACGGATCGTGTTTGCGTACAGGTCCTTCCATTCCCACACCTTCTCCAGGAATTTCTCGCGTCCCAGATCGTAACGGGTAACGCCTTCTTCGCGAAGCTTCTGCTCTACCTTGGTCTGCGTGGCGATGCCCGCATGGTCGGAACCGGGGAGCCACAGCGCATCGTAGCCCTGCATCCGCTTCACGCGAATCAGGATGTCCTGCAGCGTAAAGTCAAGCGCATGGCCGATATGGAGCATGCCCGTAACGTTAGGAGGAGGAATAACAATCGTGTAAGGCTCCGCGTCCGGTCGCTTGCCGGCTTCAAAAAAGCCGCCTTCCTTCCAGTACGGATACCATTTTTGTTCGGCTGCCTTCGGATCATACGTCGTCGGCATTTCTAACTGGGATTGGTTTTGTTTTTGATCCATATTTTCGTACCTCCGATACTGTTAATCAGTTTTGCCAACCCGAAACGTTTTAGCCTCCGGGCGTGTTCGTGGATATCATAGTTGGCGTGAAACAAAAAAAGCCCTTCGTCCTCAAAGGACGAAAGACTGTTCTCTCGCGGTACCACCTTTGTTTCGTGCTTACATGGTCCATCCACCGTTGTCCTCCCACGAAGAACATGAAAGGCTTTCGGTCAAGCACGACACTTTACGCAGATAACGGCTGCGGCCGGCGAACTCTAACCAGGGTAGCAATCGATCCTACTCTATCTCAAGTCCGCAACTCCGGGGCGACTTCGGCAAGCTGGTTCCTGCGGAATCTCACAGCGCTTGGTAGCAATTCCGCTCTCTGAAGGCCATACCTTCCTACTCTTCCCGTTCAACGTTGTTCTAGCTTTTGGAATACCTGTACATATACTATTCAAATATAACGTGGTTGTTCCATATAGTCAATATTTCGAGTGTTTCCGAACGATTTAGACATCATACCTGCCGATTCAAATAAATCCTTGTTCGCTGTAACATACAATCCAAGCTCGCTCTGCTTCCTCTCCTCCAAACCGGTTCCCCGCAGCACAAAAAGCAGGCCAAGGCTGCCTGCCTCGGCCTGCTTCATTCTAGCCCCATGACGACTTCCCGATTACTGGGGAATATACAATACCTGGCCTTCTTCCACATTCTGCTCGGACATGCGGTTATACAACAACAGCTCTCGCGGCGTCAGCTGATAGCGCTCGGCAATAACGTCGAGAGTCTCCTCACGCTGAACAATGCACATCCGAACCTTGCGGAACGGCGTTTCCTCGCGGCGGTTGCCTAGGAACAGACTCTTCCATTCCACATCCTCGGCCGAAACGGAATCCACGGATTCTTCAATGGCCTCTTCCTCGTCTCGAGCAGCTTGATCCTGATCCTGAACCGTTCTGCTCGATTGAAGCAATGAAGAGAAGCCTACGCCCGAAGCGGTGTTGGCGGTGCTGTTCTTCGCGTTGAAGGCAACCTTCAGCTCCGGTTTGGACGGAGCCTCTTCGGCTTGAACGGAAACCTCCTCCTCTATCTCCTCCAAGGGCTCGGCTTCCTCTTCAAAAACAGGCTGGGCTTCCTCCGTTTCCGGGGAATCCAATACCGGCAGGGCTTGAGTCTCTTCGCCTTTGCGCTCAGTAACGCCCGGGAAATCGGCTGCGGGTTCTTCCTGCTGCGGCTCCGGCTGGGCCGCTGCCCGTTCGAACTGCCATACATTCGGAGTCGACGGCTCAGCTGACTGAGATTCCGTCTCATTATGTAAGGCGTATTCGACCGTATCCTGGGCTTCAGGCGTATTGGAGATGCTTACCGTTCGGTCCGAATCCTGCGTATCCTGAATTTGGTTCTCGTATTCCGCCCAAGATGCCAGATACTGCTGCGTGCGCGCATCCGCCTCGGACTCTTGGACTCTGGGCTGAGCCTCGCTGAAATAAGAAGGCGAAGGCGTATTCGCGTCAGCGTTGGCTCCGACGCCTTGATACGGCTCATACGGATTGGCTGCGAACTGCTGCTGCTCTCCGCCTGCATACATATCATTCGCTTCAGGAGCATGTACCACTGTGAATTCCTCATTGGTCCATACTTGGTCACGAGCTCCCGGAGCCGCCGCCTGGATTCCTTTGAGCGATAAAACCCCCGTTATGTTCAAGCTGCGCTTGGATAACAGATCCACGTCAAAATTCTCGATCTCGACCGCGATGTCATCCAATGACGATACCCGGTTCAGCGGTACCGTGATCTCGACCGGAATCCAATGTTCTAGCGGCTCCGTCTCTCCTGCTTCGGTATCCCCTTTATACAGGCCTGCTAGAAGCAGATGGCCCCGAAGCGTGGCCTGGTCCTGCTGGCTGATCACCTGAATGTGCGGGATCAACTCCGCCTCTTCCAATTCTTCGATTCCCGGCAAATCTTCCGTCAAATTAATACGCTCGTAAATATCGAACCGCAATCCGTAGGACTGGTCAAACACGGGAATGTCCTCCTTTTTGGCATATACTATCCGTGATCTGTCATCACGGCATGAGCCTAAGTTTTGCCACTCAATTTATCTATATGCCGAAAACAGGAGAGCATGACTTTTTTGCGAATTGCGCATGGAAAGTTACCAAGCGTTCAGGGCCGCTGCAGCATCCCCTATCGGTTCGCTCCCTCTATGATTCGTTCTCGTAACTCCATCATATCCTGAGGCCACGGTGCCGGCACGTCAATGCTCTCGCCCGTAAATGGATGATGGAACAACAGGCGTTCGCCATGCAGCGCTTGGCGCGCAAACGTCCCTGGTCCCCCGTACAAAACATCCCCCAGAAGCGGATGTCCCATATGGCTTAGATGGACCCGGATCTGATGCGTACGGCCGGTTTCAAGGCGAATGTGCAGCAGACTGGCTTTCGGATAAGCTTCGGCTGAGAGAATATGCGTGATCGCGGCCTGCCCCGTTAATGAAACCCTCCGGCGGCTTGCGTGATAGCGGTCCTTGCCGATCGGCAGATCGATTCGCTTCAGCTCCTGCGATACCCTCCCTTGAACGATAGCCGCATACATTCGAACGATCTTCTTCTCGCGCATGGCCTCGTCCAGCTTCAGCTGCGCATATTCGTTCTTGGCATACAGCACGGGCCCCGTCGTATCTTTGTCCAGCCGATGGATATGCCGGACTGCCGCGTGAACCCCCTCTGCTTCGTAATAGGCGGCCACGACATGATTCAGCGTTGTCTCCCGGCTTTCGTTGTCCGGATGGACCGCCATGCCGGCCGGTTTGTTCACGACCAGGCAGAAATCGTCCTCGTACAACACCTGAAGCTCCTGCCACCTCGGTTCGATGCCGTATTCCCGATAAGGAAAAAGGACCAGCCGAAGCCGGTCCCCTCTCCATTGTATCCCCTGCTCATGACGAAGCTTGCGATACAGCTTCTCGGGCATACCGACCGTTTCCAGAAGCCACTTGGCGGCGGCCTCGTCCCGATCCGGCTGGCCCAACAGCGCCTTGCCGGGCGTCATCTCGAGCCATTCGCCGCGCTTACTCCAGCTGCCCCCGTAGCTCATAGGCTTTTGAAGGCGTTGTAATTGGCTTCGATGGTAGCATCGATATCTTCCACCGTATGGGCCGCCGAGATGAACATGCCCTCGAATTGGGAAGGAGGCACGCTGACTCCCTCCTGCACCATCGCCGCAAAATAGCGGCGGAAGCGGTCCAGGTCACTCGTCTTGGCCGTATCGAAATTCACGACCGGCGTATTCGTGAAGAATGGGCAGACCATGGATCCGATCCGGTTGATCGTAAGCGGGATGCCGAATTCCTTGGCGCTCTGCTCGAATCCTGCCTGAAGGCGGGCTCCCCGTTCCTCCAGCTGTTCATAAACGGCAGGCGTCAACAGCTTCAGGGTGGTGTATCCGGCTGCCATGGCCAGCGGATTTCCGCTTAACGTTCCCGCCTGGTAGATCGGTCCTGCCGGAGCGATCTGATCCATCAGCTCACGCTTGCCTCCATATGCGCCGACCGGCAACCCGCCGCCGATCACCTTGCCCAGGCATGTCAAGTCAGGCGTAACGCCGTAACGTCCCTGAGCGCAGTTGAGGTCTACCCGGAATCCGGTCATCACCTCGTCAAAAATAAGGATGCTCCCATAATCGGAAGTGACCTTGCGCAGGCCTTCCAGGAATCCTGGCTGCGGCGGAACCACGCCCATATTCCCTGCCACCGGCTCAACGATGACGGCCGCGATCTCTTCGCCGAAACGCTCGAAGGCAAGCTGTACCGATTCCAGATCGTTGTAAGGAACCGCAATGGTGTTGGACGCCACGCTTTCAGGCACGCCCGGGCTGTCAGGCAGGCCCAGTGTCGCGATGCCGGATCCCGCCTTGATCAGAAGGCTGTCCGCGTGACCGTGGTAGGAGCCCTCGAATTTGATGATTTTGCTGCGTCCGGTATAACCACGCGCCAGCCGGATGGCACTCATGGTGGCTTCCGTGCCGGAATTCACCATTCGCACCACCTCGATCGACGGCACGCGCTCGCACACGAGCTTCGCCATCTTCGTTTCGAGCAGGGTTGGCGCGCCGAAGCTGGTCCCTTTGGCAGCGGTCTCCTGAAGCGCTTCAACGACTTCAGGGTGTGCGTGGCCCATAATCAGCGGTCCCCAGGAACCTACATAATCGATAAAGCTGTTGCCGTCGATGTCGTATACCCGGCTGCCTTCTCCGCGATCGATATAAATCGGCGTGAGTCCTACAGATTTAAATGCACGTACCGGACTGTTGACGCCGCCCGGGATATATAACTTCGCTTCTTCGAAAGCAGAACGCGACAACTCTTCTTTTCGCAAATCTTGGCTCATTCTATGCACTCCTAACTCTTTAGTCGTTAATCGTTGCTAGCCGCGCATCCAGCGTGCCGCATCCTTCGAGAAATACGTAATGATAATGTCCGCACCTGCACGCTTCATCCCCGTCAGCAGCTCCATCACGATCGCCTGCTCACTGATCCATCCCTGCTGAGCCGCCGCCTTGATCATGGAATACTCGCCGCTCACGTTATAAGCGACGATCGGCAGATCAAACTGGTCTCTCAGCAATCGGACAACGTCGAGGTAAGCCATCGCCGGCTTCACCATCAGCATATCCGCGCCTTCCAGCACGTCCGTCTCCGCCTCGCGGAGCGCTTCCCTTACGTTAGCCGGATCCATTTGATAGGTTTTGCGGTCGCCGAACTGCGGAGCGGAGTCTGCGGCTTCGCGGAATGGACCGTAAAAAGCCGAAGCGTACTTAACCGAATATGACATGATCGGCACATTATAAAATCCGGCTTCATCGAGTCCGGAACGAATGGCTTGGACAAAGCCGTCCATCATATTGGAAGGTGCGATGATATCGGCTCCCGCTTTCGCCTGGGAGACCGCCGTGCGAACGAGCAGCTCCAGCGACTCGTCGTTTAATACGTCGCCGCAGGTGTGACCGTCACGCTCGAAGGTATGGACCATGCCGCAGTGGCCGTGGTCGGTGAATTCGCACAGGCACGTGTCCGCAATGACCAGAAGATCGGGATGCCACGACTTAATGAGGCGGGTGGCCTCTTGGACGATCCCGTCATCCGCGAAACCAGACGTGCCTACGCTGTCTTTTGTCTCAGGAATCCCGAACAGGAGCACGGCCGGAATGCCTAGATTTACGATTTCGTCCACTTCTTCCTTCAAGGTATCCAGCGAAAAATGATATACGCCCGGCATCGAGGAAATTTCGGATTTCACACCGCTGCCATAGGTAACGAAGATCGGCTGAACCAGATCCTCCGTATGAAGCACGGTCTCCCGGACCATGCTGCGAATGCCGGCATTTTGACGCAGCCGGCGATGGCGTACGATTGGAAAACTCATGACGTTGTACCTCCATAAGATGTAATTTATATCATGTATTAAAAGATAAGGATATTATGGCGTCGTTATACGGCGTGGATCGTTCTCGTTCCAAACACACAAGGCCTTGACCAAACTGTCGACCGTCGCTTCCTCAGCGAGGAGAGATACGTGGAGTCCGGCTTCCTCCGCGGTTTGCGCGGTCAGCGGTCCGATGCAAGCAATCGTCGATTCCTTCAGCAGATGGGCAGGCTCTGCCACGCCCATCCCCTTCAGCACTTTCAGCAGATTGGTAACCGTTGAAGAACTGGTGAACGTGACCGCATGAATGCCGCCGTCTTGAAGCAACTTCAGCAGCTCATCATCGTCCTCGCCGCACAGCACGTTCTCGTATATCACGGCTTCCGTCACATGCAGTCCCATTTCCATAAGCTTCTCCGGCAGCCATCTGCGCGCGAGATCGCCGCGAGGCAGCAGCACGCGCTGGCCCGGCTGAAGCTCTGGACCGTAAGCATCGATAAGTCCCTCCGCCTGGTAACGCTCCTTGATCACCTCAGCGGATATACCGTAATTCCCAAGAGCATCGGCTGTTGCGGGACCTACCGCGACGATGCGTGCCGAGGCCAAGGAGCGAATATCGCGTCCATGCTCCTTCAGGTGGCGGAAGAAAAACTCGACGCCGTTTACGCTGGTGAAGAACACCCAATCATACGTGCCCAGCTTGTCCAGCGCTTCTCGAATTCCGGCAAGCCCCTCGCCCTTTGAGGGCATCACCGTTTCAATGACGGGAAACTCATAAGGCTCCCCGCCAAGCTCCTCGATTTGGGATACCAATGAACTGGCTTGGCTTCGGGCCCTCGTGACCAGAATCCTTTTGCCGAACAGGGGCAGCCGTTCCGCCCACTTCAAGTGCTCCCGCTGAAGCACCACCTCGCCAACAACGATGACGGCAGGCGGCTGAAAATCCGCTGCCTTGACCTTGTCCTCGATATCTGCCAGCGTCCCCGTCAGCGTATCCTGCTCAGCCCGGGTTCCCCATCTTATTAAAGCCACCGGCGTTTCCGGAGGCCTTCCATGCTTCATCAGCTGACGGCTGATATAACCGATCTTCGCCACGCCCATCATAAAAATCAAAGTCCCCGTCGCATGGGTCACCTTATCCCATTGAATCATGCGGTCCAGCTTCTCGGGGCTTTCATGTCCTGTAATGATGGATAAGGATGAGGCATGATCGCGATGCGTCACCGGAATTCCTGCATAAGCCGGCACGCTGATCGCCGAAGTGATCCCCGGGACGATCTCGTACATGATGCCATGACGATATAACAGCTCCGCTTCTTCGCCGACTCTTCCGAAAATCGTGGGATCGCCGCCCTTTAACCGGACCACCGTCTTGCCTTCCAAAGCATAATCCACCAGCAGTTGATTGATCTGTTCCTGTTTCATCGTATGCCGATCCGGAAGCTTGCCCACATAGACCTTCTCTGCTCCGGGTTTCATCCAGCGCAGCAGCCGAGGACTGGCTAATCGGTCATACACCACGACATCCGCTTTTTCAATGCATTCCTTGCCTTTGATCGTAATCAGGCGCGCATCGCCCGGACCTGCTCCCACGAGATAAACCTTGCCTGCCATCCCCTCAACCCCTAACTTGTGCCAGTATCTTCTCCGCTCCTTTAGCTTTCAGCTTTGCAGCCACTTCCACTCCGAGCGCTTCAGGGTCGGTTCCTTCGGCGCTTTCCTTCAAGACGATTTCGCCGTCAGGAGAACCTACCATTCCTGTTAATTGTATAACGTTTTGTTCGCCGCGGGAATCTCCTGCCTCCACATTCTTCATGACGGCGTAAGCCCCGATCGGGACCTGGCATCCGCCGTTCAGCTCGCTTAGAAACTTGCGTTCCGCCGCCACGGTCCGCGCGGTTACTTCATCGTTATAAAGAGAGAGCAGATGCAGCAGCTCTTCATCGTTTTCACGGCACTCAATGCCGAGAGCGCCTTGGCCTACGGCTGGCAGACTGACTTCAACCGGCAGGTACGACGTGATCCGATCCTCCCAGCCCATGCGCTGCAGGCCGGCTGTTGCCAGAATGATGGCCTGAAACTCGCCTTCCTCCATTTTGCGAATCCGGGAATCGATGTTTCCCCTGATCCAATCGATCTGCAGATCAGGCCGATAGGCCTTTAGCTGGCTGGACCGGCGAAGACTGCTTGTCCCTACCTTGGCACCTTGAGGAAGATCATCCAGCGTTGTCCCTTCTTTGGAGATCAGGCAGTCGCGAGGATCTTTTCTTGCGGGCACCGCCCCGGAAACCAGTCCTTCAGGCAGAACGGAAGGCATGTCCTTCATGCTGTGAACCGCCATGTCAATTTCGCCGTCTATCATGGCCTGCTCGATTTCTTTGACAAACAATCCTTTGCCGCCTACCTTGGAAAGGGTAACATCCAGTATGCGGTCGCCCTTGGTGACGATTTTCTTGACCGCGAAGTCATATTCCAATCCGTGCTCCTTGGCCAAACGCTTCAAATCATCGATAACCTGTCCTGTCTGTGTCAGTGCCAGAGCACTTTGTCTACTGCCAACTACGATTGTGCGCATCCTTCATTCCTCCTGATTCTTCTCAATCCACTGCTTGATTTTGTCCGGACTCCACGGCACATAACCTCCGCGGCGAATCTCCCCGAGCATATCCATGCGGTATGCCTTTTGCAACAGCCGCCTGCGCGCGTCGGCGGACTTCACCTCATCCTTGATCATCGAACGCATGCTGTATAAAAAATCCAAATAATCCTCATACTCCGGTCCGAACCGTTCTTCGAGCTCATCGCGTATATCGCGTGCGGCCATCGGCCCTGCCCCCGACGTGGATACGGCCAGCATAAGCCTTCCCCGCCGCAGCACCGTCGGATTGATAAACGTACCGGCCTCGCCGTCGCTGGCTACGTTAACCAGCACGCCAAGGCGATCGGCGTCCTCGGCGACCTTCAGGTTCAGCTTGGCGTCATCCGTTGCCGCATGGACCATAAAAGCGCCTGCCAGATCGTCTGGCCGGTACTTCCGTTCCGTCCATTGAAGGGCCTTCTCTCCCGCCAAATGCCGGAGCGTCTCGCTTCTTAGTACAGGACTTACAATATGTACGCTTGCCCCGGCGTTCAGCAGGGTGAGCGCTTTGCGTTCCGCCACCTTGCCTCCGCCGACGATCAAGCATAAACGTCCCCTGCAATTCAGCAGGACGGGCACATAATGGTCATGCGTCATCAGCCGTCACACTCCTGACCAACTGTGGAATGCCGACCACGTATTCAGAAAAAAATTCAATATAATGAATCCATACCCGATTAAAGCCCATATGGCGGCCTCCCTGCCGGACCTTCTCCACAGTCGGCGTTTGATGAAATACACCATATACATCGCTAGCGCCGTCAGCGTGGACAATACTTTGATATCCAAAAACAGGGTCCACCGCCCGGCCATGGCCACCGACATGACGGCCAGGACAAGCGACATGACCAGAATAATCGTACCGGCCATCAGCGCTTTATAAGAATACACATCCAGCTTCTCCAGACTCGGCAGCCTGCGGACCGTATCATTCCACTGCTTGTGCTTCAGCTTCCGATGGAGAAACATGTAGATCGCCGCAAACACGGCCCCGACGGTCAAAGCGGCGAAGCTGATGCTCGCCAGGGCGATATGAATCAGCAAGAGACGGTGTTCCGTTTCCCAGCTGTACAATGCATTGTCTCCTGCCGTGAACCACAAACGATTGACCAGCATCACGCAAAAACCGACGAGGTTTATGAGCAGGACGGCAAATTCCGAGCGTTTCATATACGCCAGGGCAATCGAAGTGATCGAAATGCAAAAGGCCAGCAGGAACAGGAAATCAAACAGCGTAAATACCGGGAAGTGGAAATGTCCGCCCTCCATGGCCCTGATGCCGATGCCCGCGAATTGCAGCAGCGCGGTAATGACAAGAAGCCCTGTGCCTATCCGCTTCGCCACCGAATTGCGTGAAATGCAATCCGAGATATAAAACAGAAGGCTCAGGGCATAGATACAAATGCCGGTGATATAAATTATGTTTAACAGCATGGGTTATACTCACCCTCCTCAAAGGGTGGCTGGGGCCAGAGACACCTTAAGCGGCTTCTCTTCTGCCTGCTGATCTACAGCATTCTTCGTCCGTTCAGCTTTAACGGGTGCAGTTGCTTTCTTGTTGCGGCCGCGGGCTTCCTGCTCATTCTCATGGATCAAGCTTTCCAGCGCAAAGATTTGTGAAAAATAATCCAAAGCCTCGCCGCCCTGCTTGCCGCCCGTCATCTCCTTGATCCGGTTGATCGGATCGTGCATCATCTGATTGACGATACTCTTGGTCAAACGACGGATGACTTTCCGTTGGCGTTCGTCCAGCTCCGGCAGCTTGTTGAACAAGCTTTCCATCGTTTCTTCATGGATGGCATTCGATTTCTCCTGCAAGGCCCGAATCGCCGGTCTGACACCGAGCGTCTTCAGCCATGTGTGGAAAGCATCCATCTCCTCTTGAATCATCACTTCAATTTTCGCTGCTTCCACCCGGCGCATTTCCAGATTGGTTTCCACAATGCCTTCCAGATCATCGATATCGTACAGGAATACGTTGGAAAGTTCCCCAACCGCCGGATCGATGTCCCGTGGAACCGCAATATCAATCATGAACAACGGGCGGGACTGACGTTTCTTCATGCTCTCTTTAACCCGCTCCGCATTCAGAACATATTCATTCGAGCCTGTGGAGCTAATCACAATGTCGACTTCATTCAACAAATTCTTAGCTTCGGCGATGGTGCACGGCGTTCCTTTGAACTTGCGCGCCAGCTCCTCGGCACGGCCGAGCGTGCGGTTGGCCACGATCACTTCGGCCGCGCCGTTGGCATAAAGATGCTTCACGGTAAGCTCGCTCATCTTGCCTGCACCGAGTATCATCACTTTTTTATCGTTAAATGCGCCAAAAATCCGTTTACCCAGCTCCACCGCTGCATAGCTGACCGAGACCGCACTCTCTCCGATCGATGTCTCCGAATGCGCCCGCTTGCCGAGCGTAACGGCCTGCTTGAATAACATGTTGAACCAAGTTCCGGTGGCATCATGCTTCTGCGACGTCAAAAAAGCATTGCGCACCTGTCCCAGGATCTGCGTCTCTCCAATGACCATGGAATCCAAACCGCAGGTAACCTTAAACAGATGGGAAATAGCTTGTTCATCTTCATATATATAGAGGTGCTGCGTAAATTCTTCACGATTAATGCCGAACCACTGTTCCATAAAACTGCGGATAAAGTAGCCGCACATATGAAGGCGGTCTACCACAACATAAATCTCAGTACGGTTGCAGGTAGCGACAATGACGCCCTCCAATACGCTCTTGGTCGAATTAAGCTGCTCTAACGCCTTAGGCATGTCTTCTTCCGAGAATGTAAAGCGTTCTCTGACTTCCACGGGCGCCGTGCGATAGTTCAACCCAACAACGACGATGTGCATTGCATGTTCACCTGCCTATTTCTCCGAGTAGTTTTGCCGTTCACAACGGACTGCCTTGACCCTGTTCATTATATCACAGTATGCTGAGCAGCCTTGTCTATTTTATGAAATGTTTATGAAATCCCCATACTTCTTCATGCCATTCTTGAACATTCCTTCCTCTCGATCGCACCTTACTATTGTGGATATAGAACACCCTAGATATACGTATTATTTTCTACGAAATCTCATTTCAGAGAACGACGGCATGGAATGTTCATGAAACTTTCCCATCTTCACAAAATAAATAACCATGGAAATATCCATGGTTATCAGAATACGCGTTTTTTTAGAGGGCTGGATTAAACGAGCTCAGCCTGTTTCATCTCAGGCGTTTCCACGGTCATTTCGCCGAGTCCGCGCACGAGTTTCTTAGCATAGCATTTTTCAGGTTTCAAAGCGGATACCAGATAGTCAATAGCCAACTGCGGATCTACTGTCTCCCCGCAGGTATAACAGTCAATCGCAGCAAAACCTCTCTCAGGGTATGTGTGAATCGAGAGATGGCTTTCCGACAGCAACACCAGCACAGTCGCACCTTGTGGTTCAAACTGCTTGGATTGGACGGACAATACCGTTGCTCCACATGCTTCAGCGGCTTCCACCATCTGAGCTTGTAAAAATTCTGCACTGTTCAGTAGTTCAAAATCGACTCCCCAAGTATCAACAGCAACGTGTCTTCCGAAAGTTGAGTATTCCATCTTCCGGTTTCCCCCTTCCTAGGAATAAAATGTTTGAAAATTTCATCCGCTAGGACCTACGTCATTCACTTCCCGAGGGAATAATCTCTCGCAACATTACATGTCCTGAGTGAATCCTGGTTCCTATTTTCTTTTCAACGAGATTAAAAATAACATCTATGACGCTTAAATGCAACACCTTTTTCGAAAATAACCCATAAATATTTTACAGCTCAATATATGTGCATTTGAACCACTTGGTGTCTCCGGCCCATGAAATAAATATCAGCCGCTATATGTTACATAAACATGCATGGAACCGAATTTTTAACGATAAATACACATAAAAAAAGCCGCCCCTTGCGGGGCAGCCCTCCCTAAGCTTCAAGCACGAACAGGCGCTGATTAAACCGTCGCAGCCTTTCGTCTATCGTCTTCGTAATCAGTTTATCATTCCCTGCTGCAATCCGCTGGTCCAGAAGCACGTTGATATGATGCTGGATGGATTCGATCTCTTTCTCTGCTTCATTGCTGTTAAAGAGACGCTGCAGTTCGCCTGCCGTATTCTTGTACTCATAAATGACAATGCTGTCGTTCCCGGCGACTTGCGTAATTCGATGCACCGTTCCCGCATGGTAGTCGTAGCTCATCGTAAAGCCGCGATAAATCCGATTCACTTTACCTGATCCCTTAAAAGCCGCAAACAGTTTGCGTACGGCATTCGTCAGATGGGGAGTAACCAATCGGCATGACAGCTCACAGACGTACAAGCCATTCTTGCGTTCAAAGGGCAAATGAACTTCTTCCCCGCTTTCATCTTCGAGCACGAACTCCTGCTCTCCGCTATCCATGACTTTTACCCGGTTAGTGACCCGG
>NZ_AEXS01000141.1:0-29325 GCF_000204455.1 Paenibacillus sp. HGF5
TGGTGGAGGCCGTTATCGAAGAGGGAGCCACGATCATCAATCTGCCGGATACGGTCGGATATGCGCTTCCGAACGAATACGGCGAGATCTTCCGGCGCGTGCGGGATGGCGCCCGAGGCGGGAAGACGGTCGCCTACAGTGCCCACTGCCATAACGATCTCGGTTTAGCCGTGGCCAACAGCCTGGCCGCGATCGAGAACGGCGCGAGTCAAATTGAGGTCACCGTGAACGGGGTGGGCGAACGTACAGGCAACTGCGCGCTGGAAGAGCTTGTCATGGCTCTATCTACCCGGGGTGACATGCTGCGGGCAGAGACGGGCATTACGGCCGAGAAGCTGTACGAGGTATCCCGCCTCGTCAGCGGTGCGATGCATTTTCCGATCGCCTTCAATAAGCCCGTGGTCGGCCGGAACGCCTTCCAGCATGAATCCGGCATTCACCAGGACGGTCTTCTGAAGGATCGAAGCACCTATGAGATTATGGATCCGGAGAAGCTGGGCATTCCGCGAAGCATGATCGTACTGGGCAAGCACTCCGGCCGCCATGCCCTGAAGGATCGCTTGGCCCGTTACGGTGTCCGGCTCGAGGGAGCCGAGATGGAATCCTTGTACGATACCTTCAAGGAAGCGGCTGACCGTCAAAAGGTGGTCAGCGATGATCAGCTGCTGCAGATGGTCAGCAGCACATTGGGCAAGCCGGCACAGGTGTACGAACTGGCCGAGGCGCAGGTCATTTCCGGCACGGGAAGCAGCAGGGTTGCCGCGGTTACGCTGCGCCAATTGAGCGAACAAACGGAAGCCACCTACTCCAGCGTGGCGGACGGTCCCGTGCAAGCCGTCATATCGGCGATCAGCCAAGGAATCAGCAGCGACATCCGGTTTGGCGATCTGGAGCTCCATTCTTTAAGCAGCGGCGAGGACGCGCATGCCGAAGCGGCGGTAACGGTGGAGAAGGCCGGCAAGATCTTCCGCGGCACGGCCGTGCACCAGGATATCGTCATGGCCGCAGGCTTGGCATACGTTGCGGCATGCAACTCGGCGTTGATGTCGGTTTAGGCAGGAAGCGAATAAGGGAACTCAGCGTGCCTGCTTATATTTACTTTAGATTGCACAAGCGACCTTCAACCCGGTACGGGGAAGGTCGCTTTTTTCCATAATAATAAAAAGTAGGCCCTATATAGGAGCTAAATATATAGAACATCAAACTCTGTCAAGTTGTGAACAACGTTATCCACATATTCGCCAAAAAATGTGCATAACCGAGAAAAATGTCGATAAATCGGTCTTTTGCAAGACGCTGAAAAGAGGGGACAGGATTTTCACATTTCCCGGTGGAAACTGTGGATAATGTGAATAACTTAGTGGATAAAGCTGGATATAGGACCGGAGATCCGCGTATAACAACAAAAAAATGGCCATTTCGGCCATTTTCATGGTAAACTTATGCACCATTCCTGGGGATAAGTTTGTGTATAAACGTAAATCTCCATTTGAAACACTTTTGTGAATTTTTTTAGGCTTCCAGCAATGACTCCCATTCGGCAAAAATTTGCTCAAGCTGACTCTTTTTCTCCTCTAACGACTGCTGCCGTTCTTGGAGCGCCATATAATCCTGATAGATCTCCGGCAAGGTCATTTCGGTTTCCAATTGGGCAATGTCCGATTCCAGGACATGAATTTGCTCCTCCAGGCTGGCAAGCCTGCGCTGACGGTTTCGTTCCTCCCGTTTCGCCTGCTTCTCGGCTTCGAAGGAAACGGCCCCTTGCTTCTCAGGCATAGCCTCGGCTTTCCCTTCCTGTTTCAGGGTGTGGCGGGCAAACGGCTCGGAAGGCTCATTGTTCATATCAAGAATTTCCTGTTTTTTCTCCGTATAGTCGTCATAATTACCCAGGAAATGTTGAATACCGTCCGGATGAAGCTCGATGATGCGTTCCGCCATCTTATTAAGGAAGTAACGGTCATGGGATATGAACAATAAAGTGCCCTCGTAATCCATGAGTGCCGATTCCAGCACCTCTTTTGCAAACAAGTCTAGATGGTTCGTCGGCTCGTCCAAGATGAGCATGTTGGCTTCCAGAAGCATGAGCTTGGCAAGCGAGACGCGTGCTTTTTCCCCGCCGCTTAAGGAGCTGACCTTCTTGAGCACATCTTCGCCGCTGAAGAGGAAATTGCCCAGAACGGTACGAATGCGGGCTTCCTCCATCTGCGGATAGGTGCCCCACAGCTCTTCCAGGACGGTGTTGCTTGGATTCAGCTCCGATTGCTCCTGATCGTAATAGCCGATCTTTACTTTTGTACCCCATTGCAGCGACCCCGCCGTCGGCTTCATGGTACCGATCAAGCATTTCAGAAGTGTCGATTTGCCCACCCCGTTGGGTCCGATCAAAGCTACGGTTTCCCCGCGGCTGAGATCAAAGGAAACTTGCCGAAACAGCGGTTTGTCCTGCTCGAACGCAAGCGACAGATCACGTACATGAAGGACGTCTTTCCCTGACATATACTCGGCTTCAAAAGAAAAATGAGCTTTCTTAAGATCGCCCAGCGGTTTGTCGAGCCGCTCCATTTTATCCAGCGCTTTGCGGCGGCTCTGCGCACGCTTGGTCGTAGAGGCCCGTACCAGGTTTCGCTGAATGAAGTTCTCCATGCGGGAGATCTCGTCCTGCTGCTTCTCGTATTGCTTCAGCTGGGATTCGTATTCGGCTGCTTTCAGCTCAATGTACCGGCTGTAGTTGCCGGTATATTTTTTGGAATGGCGGCGTTCGATCTCCACGATGGTGGTCACGAGCCGATCCAGGAAATACCGGTCATGGGAAACGACGAGCAGCGAGCCGGAATAACCGCGCAAATAATCCTCCAGCCAGGTGAGGGTTGCGATATCCAGATGGTTCGTCGGTTCGTCCAGCATCAGCAGGTCGGGTGCCTGCAGCAGTATTTTTGCAAGGGCCAGCCTTGTCTTCTGCCCGCCGCTTAACGTGGCAATGGACGTATCGGGCGAAAAGCTGCCGAATCCCATGCCGTGCAGCACGCTGCGGATGCGTGTTTCAATCTCATATCCGCCTTGATCCTTGAACCAGTCCGAGCGGACCGCATAACGATCCAGAAGCTCCTGGTATTTCTTCGGATCTTCGCTCGACTTGGGGTCGGCGATTTGCTCTTCCATCTGACGAAGCTCACGCTCCATCTCCAGCAGGGGAGTAAAGACATCCAGCATCTCGTTCCATATGGAGGAATCGGACTGAAGCCCGCTGTTCTGGGCAAGATAACCGACGGTGGTTTCCTTGGCTTTGAAGATTTGTCCTCCATCATAGGACATCTCGCCGGCCAAAATTTTAAGCAGCGTCGATTTCCCGGCTCCATTGACTCCGACGAGGCCGATTCTTTCGCGTTCAAGGACTTGCAGATTGATCCCGTCCAGGACGGGCGTGACGCCATATAATTTCGTAATGCCATTGGCTTGCAGCAGCATGTTATGTGAAACCTCCATCTTTCTATATGATTCTTCCATTAATCCTTCATTATAAGAAAAACGACTTCCGACGTACATGCTCCGACAGAACGCGCGTAGACGCTGTTTTATGGCAATCTGAATGATCGCGTGCTTTGGAGTTTATGCGTTTCTTCTATCTTAAATCAAGTGTACATGAAAATGACCGAACAATCGACCTTGATTGGCGACTTCCGTCATTCTTGGCTAAAGGAAGGAACAGTGGTAAACTAAACTTAATTATAAGCGTGAGAGGAAAGATCACGTGTGAACCCTGAGGAAGATTTGAAGCGGGCATCCGTAAAAGCCGCCCTGCGCAAAACGATGGCATTGCGACGGAACGAGTTATCAGAGGAAGAGCGGACCAAGCGGTCGAAGCAAGCCTGCGCGTTTGCTGCGGAGGTCATGGATCGTCTCCATCTTCAGAGCATGATGATTTATGTTCCCTTTCGTTCCGAGCTGGATTCCCGGCCTCTTATCGAATGGGCATGGAAACAGGGGATCCAGGTTATCGTTCCACGGAGCTTGCCCCAAGACCGTTCGATGGAATTGTATAAGCTTCAGGCATGGGACGAGCTGGTTGTCGGCGCTTACGGCATTTCGGAGCCCGATCCGTTGCGGTCGCAAAAATGGAATCATCCGGGACCGGATATCGTCTGGGTACCCGGGCTTGCGTTTGATAGAATGGGCGGAAGGCTTGGATACGGAGGCGGTTATTATGACCGGCTGTCGGACAGGCTTAACCAGGGAGCACAAGCCGACGCTCGTCGGATCAAGAAGCCTTTGTGGGTGGGGATCGGTTACGAGGTTCAGGTCTTGGAACAAGTTCCTATGGAAGAACATGATAGGGTATTGGACGGTTTGGTTACGGAACAGGGGCATAACGTGAAGAGCAGACCTGCAGCGGAGGGATAAGAGATGGAACTGAGTCATTTTAATGACCAAGGCAGAGCACGAATGGTGGATGTCAGTGATAAGGATGTGACCGCCCGGACAGCGGTAGCGAAGACAACGGTCCGTATGCATCCGGATACGCTGGCCCGCATCCAGGAGGGGAAAATCGGCAAGGGAGATGTGCTTGCCGTGGCACAGGTTGCGGCCATTATGGCGGCCAAGAACACGTCGAACTGGATTCCGATGTGTCATCCGCTGCCGTTGACCGGAGTGAATGTGGCGTTCAGCGATAACGCCAAAGACGAATTATATATAGAAACGACCGTGAAAACCACAGGCAAAACCGGTGTTGAAATGGAAGCTTTGACAGCTGCTTCAGCCGCTGCGCTGACGGTCTATGACATGTGCAAGGCCCTGCAGAAAGACATGATCATCGGCCCGACCCTGCTGGTAAGCAAAACCGGCGGGAAGAGCGGGGATTACATACAAGAAACGACATAGCATAGATACAGGAGATTCGGATGAGTGGGAAGGAGAGAGGGCAGATGGTGTGGAAAACGGCGATCCTGACGGCGAGCGATAAAGGCTCGCGGGGGGAACGCGAGGATACGAGCGCTCAAGTGATCCGGGAATTGGTGGAGGAAGAGCTGAGCGGTGAAATCATCGAATACCGGATCGTACCGGACGAGCAGGACGAAATTATCGCGGCATTGATCGAGCTTACGGATTATTATCAAGTGGACCTTGTCCTCACGACAGGCGGTACGGAGCTGGCGGTGCGGGATGTTACGCCGGAGGCGACCAAGCGGGTCATCGAACGCGAAGTGCCCGGCATTGCGGAAGCGATGCGCGCTACCGTCATGCAGAAGAATCGGAGCGCGATGCTGTTTCGAGGCGTATGCGGCGTCCGCGGCCGTACCTTGATTGTCAATCTCCCGGGCTCTCCCAAAGGCGTGCACGAGAATCTGGCGGCGGTCATGGATCAGCTTCCGGAGGCACTGTTGATGGTAACGGGCCAGTATCGCGAGCAGCTTTAACGAGTACCTTATTAGATAATTATGTAAATAAACTGTCACGTTTCTGGACTGTATATGTGATTTACATTATGGTATGATGGCGGTATATGAGCTTGTTTCACTGCTGAAGTCGGATGATTTTCTTTAGTTAAAAACCTGTTGCAGCTGCAAGGCACGATGGATTAATGTCATCCTGAAGTCCTTTTGAAGGCATTAAGCAGGACGAGGAGGAGAACAGATATGAGTACAATTGGAGTGCCGGGCATTATTTTGCTCGTTATTTTGGCGCTGCTCTTGTTCGGACCGAACAAACTTCCTGAACTGGGACGTGCGGTCGGAAGAACATTCCGTGAGTTTAAGGATGGTGCGCGGGAGATTATCGCTGACGATGCACCGGCGAAGAAGAAAGAAGAGGCTCCCCAGCAAGCCGTTGCCGCTGAGCCAGCCAAGATTGAAGACAAGCGTCTTCCCGAATAGAATTAAAGCAAGGCTTGAAGTCCCTTCCTTCGGGAGGGATTTTGTTTTGTCAGGGTCACATACAGGGTGGTGGTTAACTTGTCGGAGCAAGTGAAAGATATGGCGCTTGTGGAGCATTTGGGCGAGCTTCGCAAACGAATTATAATCGTGCTCGTGGTATTCGTAGCAGGACTGGTCGGGGGGCTTTTCGTTGCGGACCCGATCTATCATTATTTGACGGCGGCCGAAGAAGCCAAGAACTTTGAGCTGCATGCCTTCTCCTTTTGGGATGGCATCGGAATCTACATGAAAATCGCCGCTATTTTTTCGCTCGTCATTTCCGTACCGCTGATCTTCTATCAGCTCTGGGCGTTCGTCAAGCCGGGGCTGCGCAAAGAAGAACAGAAAGCGGCCATACGTTACGTGCCGTATGCATTTATTCTGTTCATCGTCGGAATCACGTTTGGTTATTACATCGTATTTCCGATGACGCTGTCGTTTACCACGGCGATCACGCAGGGCATGGGGCTCCAGGAGACCTACGGCATTACCAATTACTTGAATTTTATGTTCAATCTCGTATTGCCGCTGGCCTTGCTGTTTGAGCTTCCCCTTGTGGTGATGTTCTTAACGAGAATTCGCATTCTGAATCCGCTGCGGCTTCGCAGGATGCGCAAGGTCGCGTATTTCGCGCTGGTCTTTATCGCGGTCGTCATAACACCGCCGGACTTTATATCGGATTTCCTGGTTACGATTCCGCTGCTGCTTCTGTACGAATTCAGCGTATTTCTGTCTTCCGTGATCTATCGCAAGCAGTTAGAAGCGGACATGGAACGGGACAGCCGCTACGTAAGGGCAGACGAAGAGGATTGACCGTATTGTTTTTTGCAAAATAAGAGATCCTTAAGAATAAAAACAACCCGCAAACTTCACTCCTCTGAGTATGGTTTGCGGGTTGTTTTTTTGTCCAATGAATGATGGATTAGAAATTATTGTTCATCATTGCCTCAGCCTTCGGTCTTCATGGGAATCATGTCATGGCGGCGTTCTAACCTTCATCTTGCGCATATCTCGCCAGAGCCAGCGCTGCGGTTTCTTGCATCCGGGTCTGCAGCGTGCTTCCTTCCACGACTTTCACCCTCAGGCCGAGAAAGCGAATGCGCGAGAGCAGAAATTCGCACTCATCCTCCAAATAGCAGACCTGAATGCGGTAGGTATCGGAAGCTTCCTCATAATGCACCGTTTTGTCAAAGCAGGAAAAGGCGTAAAGGATCCGCGACAATTCCCCGTTGTATCGCCGTTGGATTTCAATGATCGCTTGCTTTTCCCGGTTTTCCATCAGCCGCTGCAGCCGTTCCTTTATGCGATCGATCCGGAAGGAGGGGAGCGAAGTCCCTTGTATATATAAAATATGATCGAGTTTCGTGTACATGAGTCCTCTACGGCTTTTGCTGTACCAGATCAGCATCCATTCCCGTTTGATCATGGAATACTCCAGTTTGTACGGGAAACCGGACTGATTGCTGCGCGTTTCTCCAAGCTTCGTGCGGTAGCTTAGGCGAAAGCCCTGATCCTGCATGATCATTCTACGCAAGGTTCGAAGATGCGGATGGTATACGCTTCGTTCCTGTCCCTTGGCTTTCTCCAGAATGATCCCTTTCATCTCGGCACCGCTATGCTCCAAGTGGAGGAGCTGCTTGAGCCGTTCTAAGGTACCGGGCGTAAAGGCGTTTGCCGCCTCGGGGTGCATCAGCATCATTTTCAGCCATCCCCGTTCCTGAGCGGTAATGGCAATCGAGTCGGTTTCCTCAAGCCTTGTTATGATCTGGTAGTTAAATATCTTCTCGAATGGATTCTGGCTCATAATAAGCGGCAATCTCCTTCCATTCCTTAATGAACTCCTGCCGAAGGGAGCGTGGCTGGAGCACCTCGCAGCTGGAGCCGAAGCTGCGGAGCCAAGGCTTAATTTCGCTGGTGCCGTTCACTTCAATTTCGTATAAGAACGAGCTCTCGGATTCCATGGTTACGGTCCCCCATTGCCCTTGCGCCTTAACCCGGTTCAGCACGAAATTCACTTTGCTGTCCTCTGGGTTAAAGAATCTGGCTACGACCTTGGTGGGATTACGGGTATCGGTAACCCAGCTGTACTCGAATTCGGCCAGCGTTTCCATGAGGCGCTGCTGGAATACTTCTTCTGCAACCACTTCGCCTTCTTCGATTTGAGTCAATCCTTCCATGCGAAATTTCATGAGCCCCTGTCTGCCGTTATGACCGATCAGGTACCATCGGCCGTATTGATGGTCATAGATCACGCGCAGCGGCAGCATCGTTTCCCGAAGCCCTTTGGATTCCCTATGGAACAGCGGATTCGTGTTTCGGGAAGCATAGCGTGAAGAGCTTTTTGGCGATAAATACAGGAAACGGAGTCTCGCTCTTTTGGTGATCGCCTGAAAAATGGTGTGCAGATGCGCCTCATCCAATATGCGTGAATGGTAATGATACTTATAAAAATAGGCCGGGGCCGAGTGTGCGGCGATGTCACGATTGCGCAAGGCCCTTTTTAAATTGTCTCGAAGCATATACCCCTGAACAGAGGGGAGTTGCGTGTTCGACATGACGTCCACATAATCGTAGAGATCAAGTAACTCGTCATCCGACAACGAATCGATGAGATCACGGGCGCCTCTGTAACGGTACGGCCGTTCTGCACCTGTCTTTACGATGACTCCGACTTCTTCCAGGTATTTGAGATCCCCGCGTATCGTCTTCTCATCGGGCAGGGATTCTCCGCCCGGGAATTGATCGCCGCAGCGTTCGATGAGTTCCTTCGCGGTTAACTGCTGATGCTGCAGCTGGGTGAGGATCATGGATAGCCTCAAGCTTTCCGATGCTTTGAGCGATTTGCCGCGGAACAGCAGCAGCAGGAGCGGATCAGCGGTTTCATAGTATGAATAGCGCAGGCCTTCGGATAGGGTGAGACTTTGTTCTTCCGAGAGCTGGGGCTGAAGCGATTCAATCATATTTTTTAAATTTCGGAGCGTTTTGTCATAGGTATGTACTGAAATGCCAAGGCGATCAGCCAGTTGTTGCCGGTTGTATGCGCCGCCGGCCAGCGCCAGAATACGAAGAAATTGGATTTCTTTATCGAAGCTTTCCCGAGCCATGGCGCCCTCCTTCAAATCATATATTAGATCGTACGTGATCCAGTCTGTAACTATTGTAGCAAGGATAGGGAACCGCATAAAGGAATGATATTGTAACATCTTCATATGGTCGACAGCCAATCCAAACATGCCCCGGACCAACACACCGTTCGCACAGGGAGCAGTGCGCGTTTTGTTATCGCCATACTTTTGCCCTGTTGAAATAGGAACGCATGGAAGACAATAAGGATATCGGAAATTTACACGGCAGCAACAGAAGGAGAGATTCTGGATATGAATATAACGCAGGAAATGAAATCGACGATTCAACAAGAACTTAAGCGGATAGAGCGGGAGGAAGGGGTCCTAATCCTGTATGCTTGCGAATCAGGGAGCAGGGCCTGGGGCTTCCCATCGACGGACAGCGATTACGACGTAAGGTTTATCTATATCAGACCCGTGGAGTGGTATTTATCGATCTTCGACAAGCGAGATGTGATTGAGCGGCCAATCAACGACAGTCTGGATATGAGCGGTTGGGATTTAAAAAAAGCATTGGGGCTTTTTCGCAAGTCGAATCCACCCCTGCTTGAATGGCTGGAGTCCCCCATCAAATATAAGGAGACGCTTGGCATCGCCCAGCAAATCCGAAGCATATCTCCGCTTGCCTTCTCGCCTAAATCTTGCATGCACCACTACCTGAACATGGCCAAAGGCAACTACCGGATGTATTTGCAAGGGGGAGACGTTAAGATCAAAAAATATTTCTATGTACTGCGTCCGATCCTGGCATGCGACTGGATTCAAACCTACAACGAGATGCCTCCCATGGAATTCGAGCTGCTTACGGATCGCTTATTAGATCAAGGAAGTGCGCTGAAACAGGAGATTGATCAATTGCTTCTTCGTAAACGTTCGGGTGAAGAGATGAATATTGAACCGAAGCTTCCTATCATTAACGCATTCATTGAAGAGAAATTGAACGAATATGAGCAGCTGGCCAAGGATAAGAAGCATCAAGATACGGATCTGGATCAAAGCCTGGATGCTTTGTTTCGGAACGCGCTGGTTGAAGCCTGGGGAGCCGGCGGACCACAGCTATTCACGGTTTGACGAAAGGAGAGGACCAATTTGGCAGTTATACAGCTCACATCAACGAATCCGCAGTTTTATGAAAGATGAAACCTTTCTGCGGAAGGGCATGCTTCGGGCTGTTTTCTTCTGCCGAATGATGACTAGATCTATAGTTCTAGCCGCACAGTGTTCCTAAAGTCTCAGGCATATTTTGGCTGGTCATGGATACAATGGTGAAGGGGGTTTAGGGACAACCTCTCCCTAAGTCCGGATTGCAAAAAAATGATCAAAAATTCATGCAAAGGACTTGAAATTTTAAGACAACTTGAGTATCATAAAATTGGTTGTTAGCACTGAGGGTTGTCGAGTGCTAATACATAAAGCTTTGAAAAAAGCATCACAACATATTTAAAGGAGGCTATTTTTTCATGATCAGACCTTTAGGTGAACGCGTATTGGTAGAACCGATCGAACAAGAAGAAACTACGGCATTCGGGATTGTACTTCCTGACTCTGCTAAAGAAAAGCCGCAAGAAGGTAAAGTTATTGCTGTAGGCAGCGGCTCCCTGAAAGACGGCGCACGTGTACCTTTGGAAGTTAAAGAAGGCGACCGCGTTATTTTCTCCAAATACGCTGGAACAGAAATCAAATACGAAGGTAAAGAATATTTGATTATGAAAGAAAGCGACATCCACGCGATCTTAGGCTAATGAATGCCTGAATATATCTTGTTTTACCATTCCATAATCCACTAGGGAGGTATGTAATACCATGGCAAAAGACATTAAGTTCAGTGAAGACGCCCGTCGCTCCATGCTTCGCGGTGTAGATGCTTTGGCAAATGCAGTTAAAGTAACACTCGGACCGAAAGGCCGTAACGTGGTTCTTGAGAAAAAATTCGGAAGCCCGCTCATCACGAATGACGGCGTAACCATCGCTAAAGAAATCGAGCTGGAAGATGCATTCGAGAACATGGGTGCTCAGCTTGTTAAAGAAGTAGCTACCAAAACCAACGATGTTGCCGGTGATGGTACAACAACGGCAACGGTTCTGGCACAAGCCATGATCCGTGAAGGTCTGAAGAACGTTACAGCTGGCGCAAACCCAATGATCATCCGCAAGGGTATCGACAAAGCGGTTAAAGCAGCCGTAACCGAGCTTGCGAATATCGCGAAAGAAGTGAAAAACCATCAGGAGATCGCTCAAGTCGCTTCCGTATCCGCAGCTGACGAAGAAGTAGGTCAACTGATTGCAGAAGCAATGGACAAAGTGGGTAAAGACGGCGTTATCACCGTTGAAGAATCCCGCGGCTTCTTGACGGAGCTTGAAGTAGTAGAAGGTATGCAATTCGACCGCGGCTACATCTCTCCATACATGATCACCGATACGGATAAAATGGAAGCTGTTCTTGAGAATCCATACATCCTGATTACCGATAAAAAAGTAACCAACACGCAAGAAATCCTGCCGATCCTTGAAAAAATCGTACAGCAAGGCAAACCGCTCGTACTGATCGCAGAAGACATCGAAGGCGAAGCGCAAGCGATGCTGATCGTGAACAAACTGCGCGGAACGTTCAACGCTGTTGCTGTTAAAGCTCCTGGCTTCGGCGACCGTCGCAAAGCCATGCTGCAAGATATCGCTGCATTGACTGGCGGCCAAGTGATTACGGAAGAGCTCGGCCTCGACCTGAAAACAGCTTCCATCGATCAATTGGGTACCGCTCGTCAAGTGCGCGTAACCAAAGAGAACACAATCATCGTGGATGGCGCTGGCAACAAAGAAGACATCGATGCTCGCGTGAAGCAAATCCGCAACCAATTGGAAGAAACGACTTCCGATTTCGACAAAGAGAAACTGCAAGAGCGTCTGGCTAAATTGGCTGGCGGCGTAGCGGTTATCAAAGTCGGTGCGGCTACTGAGACGGAATTGAAAGAACGCAAACTGCGCATCGAAGATGCCCTGAACGCAACTCGCGCTGCGGTTGAAGAAGGTATGGTATCCGGTGGTGGTACAGCGCTCGTTAACGTATACAACGCTGTTGCTGCTGTTCAAGTTGAAGGCGACGAGAAAACAGGCGTGAACATCGTTCTGCGCGCTCTGGAAGAGCCAATCCGCACGATTGCAGCTAACGCTGGCCAAGAAGGTTCCGTCATCGTAGAGCGTCTGAAAAAAGAAGAGATCGGCATCGGCTACAACGCTGCTACCGATACTTGGGTGAACATGTTCGAAGCAGGTATCGTTGACCCTGCCAAAGTAACGCGTTCCGCTCTTCAAAACGCTGCATCCGTTGCGGCCATGTTCCTGACAACCGAAGCGGTTATCGCTGACAAGCCAGAACCAGAAAAACCAGCTATGCCTGACATGGGCGGCATGGGTGGAATGGGCGGCATGATGTAAGTAAGGCCTTAAAAACCTTATAATACCGCTATTTAAAAGGCTCCCGAGAGGGAGCCTTTTATTATAAAATCACGCGAGCATACTAATATGTGCGGGGCTATCCCCATAGATAAAGGCGAGAATGACACGCTCGGCAGCATGAGGGCGTAACTCTTCTCGCCTTATTGTTATCTTATTCTATTATTAATCTTCTTCTCTCCTCATTTGGTAGTGGTGGTGAAAGTGGTGATGATGATGGTGGTGATGATGGATCATATGATGGCCTGACGGGTGACTATATGGATGAAAATGTGGGTGATGGTCATGCTCATGGCCGTAATGATAAGGCTGTGGTTCCCTTTGTTGATTACCTTGAATGCTATGGCTTTGTTGATTCATTTTGATCTTCTCCCTTTCATCATGAGATAGTGCATATTATGTGTACAAATGAATAGTGACACTTGACCTAAATAAATTGGGCAATCAATATAAGTATTAAAATAATGAGCAATAAACAGAGAGGAACGACGACATGCCAAGACAGCGACAATTACAGAGAAGTGATTTACAAATATATGCCAACTTGCTTATACTAAACAAAGTAAACTGAAGGCATCGGTAAGAAAATTCCTGCTGACCTATACTGGCAGGGATTTTTTATTTGGATGGGGGAGCAATTTGTATGAAAAAGTTATTCATGAAATTTGGAACAGTAGTCTTATCTTTATTACTGGTTTGGTTGGTCCTTAATTATTTTCCGGAGTTAGATGACAGTGATGTAAACCCACCAATACGGGGTACCGTTGTCGAATTAGAGTTTCCAGCGGATAAATATCCTGAGACGGCGGATCACATAAAAAAGGCCATTGATTCCGGCCATTCCGATGTTTGTACCATTGATCGAACTGGTGCAGAGGATAACAGGAGTTCTTCACTAAAGGGAATCCCTACGAAAAAAGGATATGATCGGGATGAGTGGCCGATGGCCATGTGTGCCGAAGGAGGAGACGGTGCAAGTGTCGAATACATAGATCCATCTGACAATCGAGGAGCAGGCAGCTGGGTAGGTAACTATTTGGAGGGATACCCGGACGGTACCCAGGTACATTTCATTTTTAGATAGCAAAAGAGCCTACTAGCTAATGCCAGTAGGTTCTTTTTTTATGTTTAGCCGTATTAATCGACTCACATGCTTTACTTCATCTAATGGCACCCAGACTGGCCCATAAACACTACGCATCTTTAAGCGATCTGTACAAGAATCCGGTATGCCTTGTAATACTTCGCCATTGGTAAGGTATACGGTTACGCTTTGCTTCTCTCGAATGGCTATTTTTAGTTCTTTATCCCACATCTGATTGATCACGCACCCATGACAATAGTAATAATGTCAGTATATCAGAGGTAGGTAAAATTTACTACAATGCATTGAACACGTGGCAGTTGCAATTTCCACTACGACTAGAAATGTAGCTACAAGACTAACAGCCTATACTATTGCATAGGCAGTTGTTGCTGGCATTACAACAGCTTTGATCGATAACTTACTTGCAGGTAATCATCAGGCATGAATGCAATCGAAAAATACTATGATATCGAAACGGGCGCGCATGTTGCGTATATTTTCAGAGTTGTTTCGGTGTCATCATGACCACACGCGCTGCATGCTTGTAATTTAGAGCAGCTTCTGCCATCTGCGAATACTAATATGTGCGTGCCTTATTATGCGTATAATCTATGATAATCATAGAAATGATAATATTGATGAATGATTATAAGGGGCATAGAATTGAGTTCGTAAGCCACTAGCTGACTCTAAAAATGTAAGGAGTGTCCATCATGTCACATGTAGTTGCAGAAATCCAAATACCGGACAGTACGTTGGCCAAAGCAGCCGCAGAGTTGCTTCGTGAGCACGGAAATGATTTACTGTGGAATCATTCCCACCGGGTATATCTATTTGGTGCACTTATGGGGAAACGAAACAATGTAAAATATGATTTAGAACTGCTGTATATCAGCGCATTGTTCCACGACTTAGGACTCACCAAGCACTACAGCAGTCCAGATAAACGTTTTGAGGTGGACGGAGCTAACGCCGCACGTGATTTTTTACGAAGTTATGGAGTGCCAGAAGAATCTGCTCGGCTCGTATGGGATGCGGTCGCCTTGCATACAACTATTGGAATAGCCCAGTATAAAGAACCGGAAGTTGCCTTGATTAACTCTGGCGTTAGCTATGACGTTGTTGGGGAAAATTTTGATGCATTTACCGAAGATGTGCGAAACCAAGTAACGATGGCATATCCGCGTAATGGATTTAAGAACAAGATTTTACCCGCATTTCTTGAGGGTTTTGCTCACAAACCGGAAACGACCTACGGCAATATCAAGGCAGATGTATGCGCTCGGTTACTCCCGGGCTTCAAACGCAAAGATTTTTGCGATAGTGTACTTCATTCGCCATGGCACGAATAAGTTTTTTGGCGAAGCAATGGATGGATAAGCTGCACATCTTAACAATCCCCTTCGGATAGAAGTCGGGGATTGTTTTGTTAATGAAAATAAATTTTCTATAATGCATGCTGAATATGAAACAAATCGTTGATAAAGAAGAATGATCTCTTTAAGACTCGCAGAAACCGGGGGTGCAGGATATGGAAATCCGGCAATTAGAATATTTCATGGCTGTTTGCCAAGAGCTGCATTTTACAAGAGCATCCGAGAAATTGGGGGTCACGCAGCCTACCCTAAGCCACCAGATAAAAGCAATTGAGGACGAATTGGGAATGCCTTTATTCGATCGGATAGGCAAAAAAATAGCAATTACTGAAGCCGGATTCATTTTGCTAAAACATTGCCACACTGTTTTTCACAGCTTCAAGAGTGTACGTGAAGAAATTCAAGAACTGCAAGATATCAAACGGGGACGCCTTTCGATTGGGGTTTTACCGGGTGAATTAAATTCGCTTGTTTGCCGGCTGCTGCCGGAATTTCATGAGGCCTATTCAAAAGTTCAGGTTAGGGTCATCAGCGCGGACAATGTTGCGGAACGCTTGCTCAATAACGAGATCGACCTGGCTCTTACTATTATTCCTGTTCATGATGAACGTATCGTTTCCCAACTGCTGTACAATGAAAAGCTTTATTTAGTAGTCAATGCCGACCATCCCTTAGCAGAAGGGCCCGAAGTAAGCTTAGAAGTTCTTATGGACCTCCCTCTTGTTTTGTTTCCTAAAAATTATCGGTGTCGACATCAATTGGATTCTATCTGCAACTTGAAGGAAATTGAATTGCGACCAGTCATCGAAATTGATTCCATTGAATCAATGATCACCCTGATAGAAGCAGGGGCAGGCTGTTCCATCCTTTCCGAAACCTTGATGAAGCAGTGGGACAAACCTGGGATAAGAATAGTGAATATAGCAGAAAACCCATTTTTACGGCAAGTTGGACTAATTTATCACAAGGATAAGTACAGGGGGCAAGTTGTCCTAAAATTCACCGAACTTCTTCATAAACAAATAAGCCAATTAGGAATATCCTATACTTTTTAACGCCTAATTGTTTTTTCTACATAATTTCCTAACATAGCATATTGAAACATGCCATCCCCATATACATTGTATCGAGCCACTATAAAAATGGTTGTCTTATTTCGTGTGCCGAAAGGTGGGGTAGGTTTGTCGGATCCTTTTGTAGTCAGATCATTAGACGAAATACGTTTTTGGTCACGCATTATGAAAGAACATTCCTTTTTTCTTCGATTAGGATTTAGATGTGAAGATACGCAGTTAATCAATGAGGCTAATCAATTTCATGCCATCTTTGAGGATATTGAAAGAAGATCACATGCATATCAAGCAGATACTGATCCACAAACGATTCGACAGTTTAATTCAGAAGTTCACAATGCCGCTGCACACATTTGGGCATTTAAGAGGAAGGTTCTTGGACTTATACTTAGGTGCCAACTCCCTGGGGGAACAAATTTCCCTTTGCTTGTAGATCATGTTAGCCGAGAAGCGAATTACTTTAGAAATCGGTTAGAGGAACTCAATAACGGGAGACTTGAACCATTACCTGATGCGATTATCGATGAAAATGTCTTTTTCCTAAAAATCATGGCTGACCATGCAAAATTTATAGGTCATCTGCTTGATCCATCGGAGCGAAAATTAGTGGAACAAGCAAGGGAGTTTAGCCAAGATTTTGATACGTTGATGTTTCAAGCCATTGACCTAAGTTCCATGCGTCCACAATCGCAAACCCATCCATTACTAAGTCAATTTGTTGATGAAAACCGCGTTTCAGTCAAATCATTGCGCGATTTTAAGAAAACTGCGCGCGACTTAATTGAAGAGTGCCGAATCAAAAGTATCATTCATCCTTTATTAGCAGATCATGTTTTTCGTGAAGCTGAACGATTCTTATTTATCCTAGACATGTTCGATCGGTCATTATCTGGCATGAAGGTAAACAAGAAAGAAATCATGCATTAATATAAGGGAGGCACTATAGGATGGAAATAAAAATCACGGGCTTTGTTGTTCATTCCGATAACTCTGATTCCAGTCATTCACATCAACTCTTTCTAACATCTTGGGATGGAAGACCGGTTAACGTTCATGTCCATCCCTTTCAAGGAGATACCTCTTTTGACGTTGGGCATTTCCATCATTACGTGGGTATAACTGAACCAGCTCCAAGCGGCGTGCCACACGTCCATAATTACCATGCCCAAACATCATTTAATGACCAGCACAAGCACATGATTAGAGGAACAACTGGACCCGCCATTCCATTGGCAGGCGGCGGGCACTATCATTATTTTGAAGGTTATACCACCGTAGATGGCAGGATCCCACATGCTCATCGTTATAGCGGAAACACAGGTGATGAACAAGGGTAAATCATAGTTTCATCCACTATGCTTTTTTGTTTTAATATAAATTATACTTTTGACTATTAGCTCATGCCTTTGCATTATCAGACGCCCTTACATAATATGTAGTATTCCAATTAGGAAGGAGTAAGGGAAAATGAGTGGATATGAAGGTTCTGGGTATGGCGGTAGTGTTGGTGTTATTCTCGTTCTCTTTATTCTGCTTGTCATTATACTCCGTACTTGGGGATTCTAAGTAAATACCTTATAGAGGTTTTGAAAAACACCCAAAAAAGCGGCAAGCTAAGATGCTATTTGAGCCTTGGTTTGCCGCTGTTTTTATTAAATGGCCATCTCCGGTGGCTGTAAAGAAACGTTTTCCGCGAAACAGAAAAATCCTCTTCTCCTCAGCACATGTCAAACCAATAAAATGATCAGGCCAAGTACAAAAAAAGCGGATCCGAGGCAAATGGAAACCAATCCGCCGAATTTTACTAAATCCATGTAAGTATCGCTTCGTTCCGAATCCCCTTTGACTTTCCAGCCTTCATCCCTGCTCCAGCCGAATGTCGGATACCTTCTGGCAAGGAGCCCTATACCTAGGAGGATCACAGCAAACCCGAAAAGGGCCCCCCACGACATAGGGGTACCGCCAGGTTGAACAAGCGTCGCTAACCCGATTAAGACCAATACGCCGCCAATAAATCCACCTATTGCCGCACCAACCTGGTTTTTTAACAAATCATGATCGTCCTGCTCGTAGTCTTCCGGTAACCGTTTATTCCATCGTATCCAATCCGAATCCGGATTCATGTAGTTATAACGGCAATTTAGAATGATAACGACGCCAAATAACATCCATAACATTGAAATCAACCCCTTGAAGATTCATACGGAGTAACAAAATGGAAGTTCCGGTAAAGTGAAGTAAAACATGAAGAATGGGGATCTAAAGTTACACGTTTAAGGTACCTAAATAGAAAAAAATCCTGCTCTTATGTGAGCAGGATTTTGCCTGTGTTCCCTAGGCTCATCGCAAAAATTAATGGCGCTCCGGGGTACGGCGTCTTAACCCAACAAGGCCGGCAAGACCGATTAACCCAAGCCAACCCCAGTCTGTATCGTTATCATTGGTGGCTGCGTTGGTGTTATAACTTCTAGCGTTAACGTTGTTTGTGTTCATGTCATTTGCATTCCTGTTGTTTTCGGCGGAAACAGGGACAACTAACATGCAAGCAATGCTCATAGCCGCGAGAAAAGACATGCAGATTTTCTTCATGTTAAGGACCTCCTTTCTCTGTTCGTCTGAAATGCATGGGCAGGTACCAAAATTATCTTGCCCCAAATTATCTTTAACGATTCTTTACCAAACGAGTGTACTTCTGCCTTCCGAGTAGTGAGACTGTGCTAATTTTTCCTTTTATCCGCAATTTCACCGGATTAATGTCAATCCATTTCGAAATGGACCGAGCCGCTGTCTCGCGGATCGGTTATTGTTTTGCGGGCGATGAGATTCCCCTCACCATCCAAACCTTCGATATCAAAAGGTGTGGAAGCGGGCGACGGCAGAAATACGAACCAGATCATTCTTCCAGCTTCCGCAGCAGTCAGCTTAGCGTTATAACTACCTTTGCCCTTGATTTTGACGCTTACTTTTTTTATCGAGGGGTCCAGAATATCCCCGAACACCATGGGAAAAGGGGTAGAGAGATGGTCTAATTCAGGCATGCCCATGTAATTTAACGCTGCTATGGATTGTGAAGATTCGCCGATTCCATATCCGCCGCCCCAAGCCCATTTCCAACCGATCCGAGTTTTTCGTACATATTCTACTTGCAAATTATGGCTTCCCGCTTGGTAAGGTCTTTTCATAAATAAAAGAGTGCCCCCGCTCACGGGCTCGCGGTGAATGACATGCATGGAGGATGGGCCTCTAAACTGTTCAACCGCGTTATCCGGGGTCTTCCCGAGCGGGATATGAAGGATATTGTCCTGCCCCAGCGCTCGCGACATGCGCCGATCCGTTAATCCGCCAGGGCGTTCCATCACATAGATGAAGGCGTAGAAGAAAACGGCCGAAAGAAATATCAGTTTGGCAGCAAACCCGATGATTCGTTTGTGTTTAACTTGCATAATGCGTCCACCACCACAACGTTTTTAATAATCATCTCTAAATCGAACAACCACCAATATACCATAATTTGGGGTGTTATTTAGCAGTGCGGTGTAAAATAGATAAAGGCCAGTGTAAGTTAAAGATGAAACGTGTCGTTTACTCGATTCCAGCAGGGAACTCCCGTTTTATGTCGAAGTTTGAAATTAGGGGGTGCTTATATGCTAAAAACATTGAAGGTCGAGCTCTTTAGCGATTCCAATCTGGACGATTTGCAGGATCAGGTGAATGAATTCCTGTATAACATTCATCCTGACGATGTGAAGGATATTAAGCTTTCATCGGCAGACGGAACGTATGATATTTTGGTCATATATAAAGAATAAGAAAAAGCACCTTAGAAGGTGCTTTTTCTTTTTGATCCTGCTTACTAAGAATCTCAAAAGCTTAAGACCACTTCGGATATAATATTGCCGTCCAGACAGCCCAAGGTCAAGAAGTTAGATACATAACTTTTTATGTCCCCCTAATGAAGCTTTAAGGTTCCATTAAGCTACGTATCTTATGATGGAATCACCTCTTAACAATAGATTAGGAGCCCCTCTAATTCCGTGGTTAGAGGGGCTTCTCTTGTTTACATATCTTTTTTGTGCCATTGAACAACGGGGGCTTATCGTCTTTCCGGCAGCTCCATGCACGAACGATGACTCTGCTCGTGGTTTGATTCTTCCTGTTTTTATGAGATATGATAGACTAGTATTTTTTTTAAAGCTATACCCATGTTGCAAAGAAAGTAGGAGAGTAATGGAAGATTTCATCTTGTGGTTGAAGTACCTGCTGCTGGGGATTGTGCAGGGGGTTACGGAGCCGATTCCGGTATCCTCCAGCGGTCATTTGATTGTCGCCCAAAGGCTGATGGGCATGGAGCAGAACGGGCTGTCGTTCGAAATACTGACCAATACGGCCTCATTGATTGCGATCGTGTTCATCTTTCGCAAGGATTTGCAGAGATTGATTGTGAATGGCCTAAGTTATGTTCGGACACGACGACCGGAGTTTAAATCTGACTTCATGTTCATTCTGTATATTATTGTGGGTACGATTCCGGCTGTCATCATCGGACTGTTGTTCAAAGACCAGATTGAGGAAATATTCGCTTCGGTTCGCACGGTAGGCGTCGCGCTGCTATTTACGGGAGTCGCCCTTTGGCTGATTCGGAACCTTCGTGGCCGCAAGCTTGATAATGATTTGTCGTTCAAGGACGCGCTTATCGTAGGCTTGGCTCAGGCGGTGGCGCTGATTCCGGGGATCAGCCGATCCGGCTCGACCGTCATTACGTCGATCGCCGTGGGGATGAAGCAGGAGACGGCGCTTCGGTTTTCCTTTATGCTGTACATTCCGATAAGCCTCGGCGGCATGGTGCTAGGCGTGTCGGATATCGCATCGGATCCCGATTTTGCTCCGCTGTTCATTCCCTATTTGATCGCATTTATCGCGACGCTCATCTGCACCTATTTTGCGATGAAATGGTTCATGAATATCATGGCGCGCGGGAATCTGAAATATTTCGCTTATTATTGCTTTGTTGTCGGCATTTTGCTGCTTGTCTTCTTATAAGAATGAGGGAAGGCTAAGGCTTCTCATAAGGTTCCTAGAACTTGTGAGGAGCTTTTTTTCATACTGTGGAAGGGAAGCAAGACGATCATTGCGTAGTATCGGAAATAAGAAAGGTATAAGATGAAGTTAATAGGAGGGTGGTTGTGATGTCAAAAATTCCGTTTCAATCGGTCGTTTCATCGGAGGAGGAGCTCCGAAACTTGTTCGGCGATTCCAATCGCGTGGTCAAACACAAAACGATTCATCGATTGGACCATCACTGCAAAGACTTTATTTCGAAGAGTCCCTTGTTGTTTATGGCTACTTCCGACGCATCCGGAGCCTGCGACGTTTCGCCTCGGGGAGATGCGGCGGGATTCGTGCATGTGATCGAGGAATCCTGCTTGGTCATTCCGGAGCGTCCGGGCAATCGACGGTTTGATTCGCTGCGGAATATCCTGTCCAACCCTAAAGTCGGGATCGTGTTTGTCATACCGGGTTTGAAGGAGACCTTGCCAATCAACGGCAGCGCCGTCTTGGTAAGGGACGAGGAAATCCTGGATCGGCTTAGCGTACAAGGTAAACGCCCATGGCTTGGCATTGCGGTCTCGGTCGAGGAATGCCATATGCACTGTGCAAAAGCTTTTATGCGTTCGCAAGCATGGGATCCCGATTCCTGGATTCCCAGCGAACAGCTGCCGAACCCGTCCAAGATCATCGCGGATCATGTGAATCAAGATCACGTGACGGAGGAGATCGTTGCCCGGGGAATGCAGGACAGTTACACGAATCGACTCTATTGATTTTCATTTATAATAGGTATAGCGATATAAGGAAACGATGAGATATGACGGTCAGATTGAAGATAAGGGGACCAATAACTTTGATAACGACCAGAGAACAGGTATTGGATCGATTACATAGGGGGATACAGACCCAGGAGCGATTGATCGGGGTAGCGGCAGGGGCAGGAATATCGGCAAAATATGCGGTCAAGGGCGGCGCCGATCTGATACTGGCCTTGAATTCGGGCCGTTTTCGGCAGATGGGGCTGGGCTCCCTGGCGGGCTTCATGCCCTATGCGAACTGCAATGAAATGGTGATGGATTTCGGCTCGCGCGAAATTCTTTCCGTGGTCCGCGACGCACCGGTGATATTCGGTTTATGCGGAACGGATCCAACCGTTCAGCTGCCGGGATACTTGGATGCCATTAGCGGAAGCGGTTTTGCCGGCATCATCAACTATCCGACGGTGGGAATGATTGACGGACAGTTCCGCGAAGCCTTGGAGGAAGAAGGCATCACGTATCTGCAGGAGGTGGAAGCCATCCGGATTGCCCATGAGCGCGATATGTTTACGATGGCCTTCGTATTCAATCCGGAGCAGACGACATGGATGCTGGATGCGGGAGCGGATATCATCTGCGCCCATCTGGGCGTTACGGCAGGCGGGATGATGGGGACCTCGAAATCATGGTCGCTGGAGAAGGGCGCCGAAATAGCCAGAGAAATTTTTGCCGTCTGTGACGACTCGGGCAAGCAGCCGATCAAGCTCGTATATGGCGGTCCGGTCCATACGCCCATCGATGTCCAGTACATGTACGACAACACGTCCGCCATGGGGTACGTGGGCGGCTCGAGCTTTGAGCGAACGCCGACGGAAGAAGCCATCGTGGATGCGACGCATCGTTTTAAGGCTACGGGCCATCTGGAGCAGGACCGGCAGCTGATGGACAAGCTGACGCAGCTTGATGAACCGATGGACTATGTTGCCTTTGTGAAAGAATACGTAGCCGAGCATTATGCAGACCCGATTTCAATGACGGAGCTGGCCGAACGGATCCACGTTTCAAGAACGCATCTTAGCGCGCTTTTTAACAGGGAAGTGGGGTGCAGCTTTCCCGAATATACAGCCAAATACCGTATTCACAAGGCGCAGGATATCATGAAGCACAGCAAGCTGTCCCTGGGCAGCATAGCGGAGCTGGTCGGTTACCCGGACTATGTTCATTTCAGCAAGACCTTCAAAAAATACGCGGGGATGTCTCCCCAGGCCTATCGTCAGCATATGAAAGACAAATATACATAAAGATCGTACATGGATACGATCCTTTTTATTTGAAAGCGCTGTATTATGGTCTTGCAGGGATCACATGCCGGACCCGTCATTCAGAACGGGGCAAGCGATCCTGAGAAGAGACACGGGGAGGTCTTTACGGTGAAAACCATAGCCATTGCGGGGACGTTTGATACGAAGGGTGCTGAGTTTTTATACGTTAAATCGGTGATCGTGAGCTTGGGGTTAAAGACGTTTACGATTCATAGCGGCGTGTTTGAGCCGATGTTCACGCCGGATGTAACCAACATCGAGGTTGCAGGTGCGGCAGGTGCGGATCTGCGCGAAATCGCGGCCCGGAAGGACCGGTCGGAAGGTACTGAAGTATTGGCTCAAGGGATGGAGCAAATCGTGCCGAAGCTGTATGCAGAGGGCAAATTCGACGCCATACTGTCATTCGGCGGTACGGGGGGAACTTCCATCGTCACCGCCGGCATGCGCGCATTGCCGATCGGCGTACCGAAATTGATGGTCTCCACCGTCGCTTCCGGCAATACGGCGCCTTATGTAGGGACAAGCGACATTATCATGTTTCCGTCCATCGTGGATGTATCCGGCCTGAACTCGTTTTCCACCAAAATATTCACGAACGCGGCACACGCGATGGCCGGCATGGTTAAGTTTGAATCGGCTGCGCCGATGGATAAAAAGCCGCTGATTGCAGCGACGATGTTCGGGGTAACGACCCCCTGCATCGATTATGCCAGAGAGCATCTGGAGTCGTATGGGTACGAAGTGCTGGTGTTCCATGCAACCGGCACGGGCGGGCGAACGATGGAAAGCCTAATTGAGGCCGGATTCATTGACGGTGTATTGGATTTGACGACAACGGAATGGTGCGATGAGCTGGTTGGCGGCGTTTTGGCGGCAGGGCCGAATCGGCTGGAAGCAGCCGGACGCTGCAAGGTGCCGCAGGTCGTATCGACCGGGGCGCTCGATATGGTCAACTTCGGTCCGTACGATACCGTGCCGGAGGCATTCCGGGGACGAAACCTGTACAAGCATAACCCTTCGGTTACGCTGATGCGGACCACGGTGGAGGAGAACCGGCAGCTTGGCGGGATCCTTGCGGATAAACTGAATTCGTCGAAAGGTCCTACGGTGTTGATGCTGCCGCTGAAAGGCGTATCGATGCTCGATGTGGAAGGCGAAGCATTCCATGGAACGGAAGAGGATAAGATGCTGTTCGACACGTTAAGACAGCGGATAGACCGTGAGACCGTTGAGCTGATCGAGATGAATACCGATATTAACGATCAAGCTTTTGCAGTGGCCGCGGCCGATAAGCTGATGGAATTGCTGAAGCGGCAATGAGAAGGGAAGCCACAGTCCTCAGTGCCAAGAATTTCAACTCAAGGAGGAACATATCATGGCCATGCAAACAAGAGCAGAAATATTAGCGAAACTAAAATCAGAGGTTGCAGCGGGTAAGGTGTTGTTGGGAGCTGGAGCAGGGACTGGGATTTCTGCCAAGAGCGCCGAAGCGGGCGGCGTAGACTTAATCATTATTTATAACTCGGGCCGTTACCGGATGGCCGGGCGGGGATCTCTCGCTGGACTGATGGCTTACGGGGATGCCAATCAGATCGTGGTGGACATGGGGAACGAGGTGCTGCCGGTCGTGAAGCATACGCCGGTGTTGGCGGGAGTTTGCGGCACGGACCCGTTCCGGATCATGGATATTTTTCTGAAGCAGCTGAAGGAGCAAGGGTTTGCGGGCGTGCAGAACTTTCCGACGGTGGGCTTGATTGACGGCGTATTCCGGGCGAATCTGGAAGAGACGGGCATGGGCTATGATCTTGAGGTCGAGATGATCCGGAAGGCGCATGAGCTGGATTTGGTGACCACGCCGTATGTGTTTGACGTCGATCAGGCGAAGAAGATGGCCGAAGCCGGAGCCGATGTCCTGGTTGCTCATATGGGTCTTACCACGAAAGGCACCATAGGCGCGAAAACGGCACTAACGCTCGACGATTGCGTGGACAAAATTCAAGCGATCTGCGATGCCGGAAAAGCCGTCAACCCGGACATTATGATTCTGTGCCATGGCGGTCCGATTGCGGAGCCTGAGGACGCGGCGTATGTATTGTCCAGAACCCAAGGAGTGGAAGGATTCTTCGGAGCGTCCAGCATCGAGCGTTTTGCCACCGAGGTTGGCATCAAGCAGCAGACAGAGGCATTCAAGAATATTTCGAAATGAAGTCGTAAGCTGGAAAAAGCATGGTTATGATCCTAAGGAACGCAGAAGACTCCCTAACGGGAGTCTTCTTGGTGTTTTTTGGTTAGTCCGTTGGACTGAACCGACAAGGCCTGCAAGCGAATCGAAAACAGCGCATGAAATGGAACTCCCTTCGCGCCAGGCGGCTCGCCTGTTGCCCGGATCAATCATCATCCTTGCGTTTGCTCTTGGATGCAGCCACGGCAAAGGCAATAACGACAAGCGGAATGAAGATAAACCATGGGATCGTAATCGTGGTCCCCAATAGCAGGGCAAGCAGCAGCAATACCACCATGCCAATGATCAAGTACAGGCAGCCTCTGCCGAACGTCTCCATCATCCATCATCTCCTTTTGAGAAGGATAACGTAATGGACAAGTCGCAGGTTTCGCAAAACATGGCAAAAAGGCAGAAGCCTTGCCCTTGCCATCACGCCCTTTTTTGGTCACGCTGACAATGAATGAAGGTTTCCACCCAATCACAGTGTAAAGTATGAAAAGCATACCAGATCAAGATCAAATTTTTTATCGCTGTTCATCTTTTGCGTTCATTTTATAATCCTTCAAAGCGCTCAGATTGGCTCGGGAATTCCCAAGCGGTGGCTTTTTGTCGCCTGGTTCCGGAGGCAGACGGTGAAGCACTTCCCGAAGCAGGGCATGATTCTCCCACACGATTTCATGAATTTCGCCCACCGTATAGAATAAGGCGCCCAAGATTGCGCCGCCAATAAGCCAAGCGATGCCTGTCAGCCAATTGCCCTCCATGATGATATGAATGATGACTCCTCCGATAAAACCGCCGATGAACCATACAGCGCCAAGCGTCTTGAACAGTTTCGACATGCCGATACCTCCATAGGGATGATATCATCAATCGTACCAAAAAAAGTAAGTCATGGATATGACGCAATACGAACGCAGAGGCCTCACCTGCTGGAGGCTTAATTTTGAATAGAGGAAGCAATCATGATAGTATCAGGAATGAACCAGTGGATGAAGGGGGCATATCGATTGTGGCCAATATTAAAGAGATAGCCAAGCTTGCAGGCGTGTCGGTATCAACTGTATCCCGGGTGCTGAATAACCACCCTTATGTCAGAGAAGAGAAGCGGGCACGCGTGCTGGAAACGATGAAGCAGCTGAAATACGCCCGGAATATGAATGCGGTCCATCTGATTACAGGGAAAACGATGAATATTGCCATTATGCTTCCGTTTATTAATCATGCCTACTTCTCCTTGCTGATGGAAGGAGCCGGCCAAGAAGCGCTTGCCGCTAGCTATCGCCTCATCCTGTGCCAAACCGGGTATGCGCCGGATAAGGAAATGGAAGTGCTGGAGATGCTGCGTAACCGCGAGATTGACGGCATCATTATTCTATCGTCGGCCGTGACGCCTAAACAGATCGAAGCCTATTGCGCTTACGGACCGATTGTATGCTGTCAGGATGCAGGGGAACGCTTATTTTCTTCTATATATATAAACCATGCTGAGGCATTTCGCAGTGCCATGCATTATTTGATAAGGCGGGGACATCGCCGCATCGGCTTCACCGTAGGAAGATTGGACAGTCCGAGCACAAGAGCGCGCCAAGCGGCCTATGAAGAAGTGCTTCAGGAAATCGGAGAGCCTTACCGCGAGGAATGGATCCTGGACGGCTGTATTGATCTCGAGGACGGTGCAGCGATTATGGATCGGCTGTCGGGTATGGAGGAACGTCCCAGCGCCATATTGGTGACGGGTGACCATGTGGCCGCCGGATTAATCTATGAAGCGGAGAAAAGAGGGCTGTCCATCCCGCAAGAGCTGGCCGTCATCGGATTCGACAACCAGCCGATCGGCAAAATGCTGGGCCTTACTACGATCGATAACCGCCTGTTTGATATGGGTACGGAGGCTTTCAGGATACTCTATGCCCATATTCAAGGGGAGCAGAAGGAGCCGATTCGCAAGGAGCTTGCTTTCGAGCTGATTGAACGTTCGTCGGTCTAAATGGCTGCAAAACCAAGTTCTAACAATCTAACAAACGGATTACAAAGTTCGACAATTGTGATATTCTTATCTATGCAAGTGCTTTGTTTCACAACGCTAAACGTCTGCAAGCGATTTGCAGGCGTTCTATTCTGTATCATAGAAGGGAAAGGAGCATATCAAACGTGGATGCCCTTACACAGTTTAAAAAAGCTTCCCGAATCAAAGTGATTCCCGTCATGCTGATTCCGGTCGCTTTGGGAGCGCTCGGGGCTTACGTATGGACGGGTACATTTCATATAGGCCTTTTTTTATTGACCTTGATCGGGAGCGGTGCTGCCCATTTGTTCTCCAATATGGTGAACGATTTATGGGACTATAAGAACGGAACGGACACGGAAGCGCAGGAGCATGTAGATGCGATCTCCACCAACTCCGGGTTTTTGACCAAGGGGGTCTGGTCGCTCCGTAAGTTCGAGGTCGTCACCTGGACGCTGTTCGGGATCGCGGCGCTGAGCGGCATCATCCTCAGCTTGATCAGCGGCTGGTGGGCTTTTGTCTTTGGCGGGCTCGGCGGGTTGATCGCTTACTTTTACGTCGCACCGCCGATCCAATTCGGTTATCGAGGCAAGGGCTACAGTGAAATTGCGATTTTGCTGTCCTTTGGTATTTTGCCGGTGATGGGCGCATACTACGTTCAAACCTCACATATGGATGTTCGGGCCTTGCTGCTGTCACTGCCCATCGGGCTGCTGACAACGTTGATTTTGTTCAACCATCACTTTTTGCATTGGCAGGCAGACCGTCAGGCCGGGAAGAAGACCCTGGTCGTGGTATGGGGCGAAAAGAGAGCGCTGAACTTCTCGCGAGTTCTGCTGCTGCTGGCCTGCCTCTCCTTGATAGCCTGCGTATTGGCCGGAGCGCTCCCGCCTTACGCACTGATTGCGCTGCTTACGATTATTCCGTTGTATCTTGTCTATGGAAGGCTGAAGGACAGCAACCGTTCCGAGGCGTATTTACCGCTGATGGGCGCGTCAACGATGACCACCATGCGCTGCGGCGGCGTGCTGATCCTGTCATTGATCATTCAGGGAATCATTCAGACTTTGTAAGGAAGAAGGGGAAATAGATGGAACAACAACGCGTTTTTGGTGATTTTCACTCCATCCTGTCCGAGAGCGGGACGTGGAAGATCGGCGGTTTCCCGTTGCCGGACGGTTCATTCTGGGAATATCGCGAGCCGAATGCGGTCGTTATCGTCCGCAATGGCATTCTGTACGTACGCGCACCGCTGAGCCGCCAGAACAACCAGATCCAAATTCTCGATAACGCCAAGCATATGTATTATTCCAACGAAGAAGTGGACGTGCCGGAATCCGGCGAGGTGACCTTCGAGCTGCAAATTCGGGCCCGCACCCAAGGTACGGTTCCCGGCGACTTGTATGACGGCTACGTATCTTTGAATCTGCTTGATTTCAGCACCGGCGCGGCACTGGACTTTTTTGCTTCGAACGACAAATACGCCAGCGTGTATGCGGTCCTGCCGTTCCCGGGCGTGCAGGTGCCGGAATCGGACAAGACCCGTTACTTCTGCATTTTCAAAGAGGAAGATACGCACTTTACGCCGCGTGAATTCAACACGTACAAAATCACGTATAACTGTGCCGAAGACGAAGCTGTCTTCTACGTGAACGGCGAAGAGATCCGACGGGAGAAAAACATCCCGATCAAGTTCAACAAATTCACCATCGCGCTTGGCATCATGACCGAAAAAGACCTGACGCCGGAGGGCAGCGTATCCGTGCATGGACAAACCGTCATTGCCGAATACTCTCCCGTGACGGTCACGATAAAAGAGTAGACTTATATAATGAAAAAAGATCATGCCATGTTGGCATGGTCTTTTTTCATTCGTTAGAGAAGGAAGGCCTGCGGCAATGCTCGAGGCCGAATCGGGGAAGCTGAAGCCCCCGAAAGCCGAAG